>NZ_LARE01000030.1:0-36642 GCF_000980245.1 Odoribacter sp. N15.MGS-14 | reverse complement strand
ACCTGATAAGTGATATAACTGATCGGCGTGGACACCAGATCAAGATCGTCCGCCAACAAAGGAGAAGTGAAGATGACATCCAGGATCACCGGCCCGCAACGAAACGAATAAAAGGTTTGTGTCGGCAATACATCTACCGAAAGTTGTTCTGCATCGGCAGAAAAATTATTATCGGCCGACTGTTTTCTAAACAGTCCGAAATCTACATATCCCCCGTTTTCTTTGTTGTGACAATGCGCTGCAATAACGTTCTTACCGGGCTTCAAGGTCTTTTTGACGGCTTCGCTCAATTCCAGCAAGACACCGTTTTTCCAGGTATAACCGGTTTTTACGACTTGAATACCATTGATGTACAGCTCGAAAATATCATCGTGGGAATATTTCAGGTATACCGGTGCTTTACTCAAATTTTCTTCCAACTCGAAAGTCCGGCGTATCCAAATGTCTTCGGTATCCCATCCGGTTCCCAGATGCTGCATTTCTTTCGTCCCGAAAGCAGCCTTTCCTTTTTTCCAATTTTGATCGTAATTCACCGCAGTCCAGTCACCGGCAGGTTCGCTTTCCGTATAATCCGCCTCCCATTTCTCCAGATCGGCCATCGGGAGTATCGTCTCGAAAGCCTGCTTCTCCCGGCCCATAAAACGGTAAGTCTTCCCATCCACCCGTAACGCACCGATCAAAGCCTGCTCTTTACCTGTCCAATGTTCGGTGTTACCCTCATACAGCTTATCATAAGGAGACCAGATACAAAAATAAGGATCGGAAGTCACCAAAGGCACAGAAGGAGCCCTCAATGAGTTCTTTTTCCCCGGAGCATAGTGATTCTCACCCCATGCAACCGTTAGCACAAATACACTTAATAACAATGTAACCCCTTTTTTAATCATATTTTTATCGATTTAGAAATTATTGCCCTTTTTCAACGCTGCAAACTTAGCCGTTCGATCCCTTTCTCACCGATAAAATGTGATCAATAAATATCAAATTCTCTTCATTTCGGGATGAAAGGTCCGTCCCGGAATCCCTTGGAATCGTATAAAAAAAATTGTTATTTTGGAAGTAGTTATCTACAAGGATAAAGGGAAACTTATTTATGAAAATCTGAACGAAATGAATAATAATCTGATTTTAGTCATCTTATTGTTTTGTATTACGGGTTGTAAAGAAAAAAGGCCGGCCATAAAAGAGGCTGTTTTCGAATTTAATCCGAATAATATTTTGGTTTGTGATACGCTGGATATAAATCAGATTTGTGATAGTTTCAGGTATATCCCTTTAGAAACAAGGGATTCGGTTTTGATAGAAGAAGTGACAGATGTCCGATTGACCGATGACCGGATCGTCGTCCGGGATGGCCAGAGACTACTGGTATTCGATCAGAACGGAAGATTTCTGAATAAGATTGGGAAACGCGGACGCGCTCCCGGTGAATATGGGGCCATAGATCATTTTTATATAAGTAAAAAACAGGAGATCGTCATTTTTGATCCGATCTTACTGAGCTTACATTTTTATACGCTGAATAATCGATTCATTAAATCGATAAATATCCGGCCGGCCGTTCTGATCCCCTCTTCTGACGGAAAGGAAGTGGACTCCGGGATTCAAAATATCTATCCGCTAAATGACACTTTGTTATTTCTGGCTCATCGTATTTCCCGGTTTTCAGATATACTCTATTCTTTATACAATTTACAGACCGGAAAATTAAAAGTGATAAGCCATTTGGAACAGAAAATCAAGATGGAGGTTGATAGTTGGAGATATTCTATTCTTCCGGTTGCTCAATATGGAGATTCCCTGACTTGTATTCTGCCATTCAGTAATATTTTGTACCGGTTTGCCGATACCTCTCTCATTCCTTTATATGCGGTAAATCCCATACCGAAACAGGAAATTCCCGAGAATTATTTGGCGAACCGGAAAACTAAAAATAATACACAATTACAGGAGGAGTGGATAAGACGCAAATATGTGGTGCCTGTAAACATTATGGAAAGTGAGAATAATCTGATTGTTGAAAATGCGATAGGTGGAAAAAATTATTATCTGTTTTGGAATAAGAATAGCCGGCAGGGCATTTTTGCCGAAATCAATTCCGTTGACCCGAATATCGTCCCCATGCTTATTGTTAGAGGAATGTCTCAGGATATATGTGTCGAATGGTGGGAAGTCATGCTAATCAAAGCAAGGTGTGAATACCTTGAGAATCAGGGACAGATTGTTCAAGACCCACTCAAACGACTTAATGAACAATTGAACGAAAACGATAATCCGGTAATTATTTTGAATTATCTGAAAAAAGATAGGTTTTGGGATTCCGGGACGGACCTTTCGTCCTATTTTCGGGACGAAAGGTCCGTCCCGGAATCCCTATTTTAGGGCACTATTCAATTCGAAGTACAAATAATCATAATGCACTTTGTCGTCTCCCGAAGCAGAATGGCGTCTATTCTTCAGTAGCTCTTTCAGTTTTACCAATTGCCCGTAATACAAAGTTTTAGAACTGATCCCCAAATCCGATATTTTGGTATTGGCAGACATTTGCCGGGCATGCCGGTGATACTCGTAGCAATAACACGGCAAATGGTCTTCAGTCAATAATTCCAAAGAGAGCCCTTTCGACTTCTCCGCATCCTTTGTGAGTTCCAGTTCTTTTAACAAATATTGCACATAAGCGTATTGCAGGTTACGGTCGTAATAATCCAAGGCTTTCCCTTGTTCGGTCTTATTCCATACCCCCTGATACAAATCGTTCAGGTATTCCTTCTGGGTATAAGGCCGCTCGGAATATTTGGCATTCATGCCCACTTTTCCGAGTGTAGAACTGTTCAATAGATTACGAAGCAGATTTGCCTGCAAATTAGCGACCATATCATTATTCGGTTCGAAAAGGGTCATAATTTCTTTCTTCGCCATCCATTTGGGTTGTTCTTTAAATTCGTCGAAGAAAAATTTCACGACCTCTTTCTGTTTCTCCCTGGACACGGGTACAAATCCTTTCTGCTCATCTCCGGCTACCGGATGGTTGAGATACAGCCCTCCGATGTAGGCCATACAATGTCCCATATACCTTTGGTATTGTTTGGTCAGTTCGTAATATAACTCACTGGTCTGATCATAAGGCCGATTTTCAATTGCACTCCATTCCACCAGATGGTCCATGATATACCGCAGGTTCTTAATCCCATACCGGCTGGCTTTCACCGCATCGTCCCCGAGCGATTCCGACTGGGAAGCGGGATCCAGGGTTCCCAGGATTTGCTGTTCACCATAGGTATACATCGGGTCGCCCGCTTTTTCCTGAATCCATTTATTCAGAGTAGCATATTCGTCGGCCGGTGTTTCGGCATCGTAAATCGGAGCATATCCCAATTTGATCATAAAGATATCGTACACACCCAACAGGGGCGGAATCAAGCGTACATTTTTATCTTCAGGCTGTGCCACATAATTATTCCGGGCGTAATCCATGATAGAAGTCGTCGTTCCGTATTTTGCAGTAAAAGCGGGGGAACGGAGCGAATCCACCGGTATCGAATAAGAAGCCCTCATATTATGCATCAATCCCAGCGTATGTCCGATTTCGTGTGAGGCGACATAGCGCAGGCTCGCTCCCATCGTTTCTTCGTCAAAAACGGCAGCCCGGGCTTTCGGATCGACCTGAGCTGTCTGAACAAACTTCCAGTTGTGCAACAATTTCAACACATCGTGATACATATACACCGATGCCTGAATAATTTCACCTGAACGGGGATCGGTCCAGGACGGTCCCATCGCATTGGCCACCGTCGTCGTCGCATAGCGGAAACAGGAATAACGGATATCGTCGGGATCGAAATCGGGATCATCGGTCGGGAAATCACGGGCTACGATAGCGTTTTTGAAACCGATCGCTTCGAAAGCAGGTTGCCAGTCCTCGATACCCAATTTGATATATTTTTTCCATTTAGCCGGCAGGGCGTTATCCACATAAAAAACAATCGGTTTAGCCGGCTCTACCAATTCCCCTTTTTTATACCGTTCCAGTTCTTCGGGTTTAGGTTCCAAACGCCAGCGATTGACATAAGCGATCTTCTCGCTCTGATCTTTTTCGGTGGAATACAACACTTTCCGATCGGAGAAATACCCCATCCGGGGATCGAGTAAACGAGGCCGCATCGGCTCATCCGGCAGCTGTATCATCGACAAATGGACGACAGCCGTAAAAGGAGTACCGTTGACCGTATAGGCCACCCGGCTTTTTACAGAAATATTCTGCGGGAAAGCCTTGAAATCGAGGATCGACGACAGATCGGCCTTAAAAACCCCTTTCATCTTTTTCATACCGAACAAAGCATCGAAGGGAGAGGCAGGAATAAAAGGACTTACCGGCCGTTCGTCGGCACAAAACAATTTAGTGGCATCGATCACCATCGCACTCGAATCTTTACTGAATGCTTTGATCGGAAAAGCCCGGATGACCGGTTTCAGATTGTTCCGTTCCATAGATATTGCAATCGGTTCGTTTTCATCACATACCGATCTGCTGATCACATTATGGAGATAGACTTTTTCCTCATCGCAGCTCCATTCCACCAGCATCGGATCCTGGGGCATCTGTCCGGCCACCACATCCTTATTGTCGCTGATCTCCGCCACCCTACCGGCGAACAACATCGGTTTTCCCATCAACTTCACCGGTATTTCCATATAGAATGTACTTTTCACCATATGTAAGGTGATCAGTCCCTTCTTCGTGCGGGCTTCTTTAGTAATCACCTTATCATAGCTTTTGTCCTCCGTTTTTTCTTTCTTCAAGGCGTCGGCCAAAGCCGGAGTCGTCTCTTGCTTTTTACGTTTCTTCTTAAAATCATTGGCATTGGCCGATAAACATACAGCCAATAAAAGAATCACGAAATAAAAAAATCTGTTTTTCATACTTCTCGTTTTATTAATATTGATCATTTCCTATTGCCTGAATATCCACTCCATACACTTCTTTCAGTTGATTTACCAATAAATGGTATTTATCTTTCAGCCGATCGTACGGAGCGATCAATGCCCCCATTTCCGCGGTTGTATGGGTCGTAACCATATCGATAAATTGATTGATATCCAGCGTTTTGTTAGGAGCCATACAGTAGTTGGTCCCATTATCGGCCGTCCGGTCACGGTCCCAGAATCCATATTTCTTCATATCGATCTCATCGGGTTTGAGCCCGCTATTCCCATCCACCAACTTCAGATTTCCCCCGTAATAATCCTCGCTGATGTTCCAGAAAGCTTCGGGAAGATCCATCATTTCATTATTGTATAAAAAATTCGCCCAGAAAGCAGCCTGTACCTTTCCTCTCAATTCAAGCAGGCTATCGGCCGGAATCTCACCTATCCCGTTACGGATTCGACCGATTCCCAGAAAGCTCAAACCTGCTGTCGCCGGTTCATCCGGGTACCATACACCATTTTTAAGCACTTGCACTGAATCGGCCAGTAAAATCTTGAAGGGGAAATAATGTTTTTTAAAATCATCGGTATAATATTGGAACAAAACGTTGTCCAAATAGGCCAAACCTTCGTTCAAAGTAACCTTATCCGTTTGTTTTATCAATTCCACATTCAATACGGTACTCATATTCCATCGATAATCGACTTCCTCATAATCATATAAAATAAATACACCGTAGTCATGATAAAACCCATAAATAAAGTGATCCAGGGGGTCTTCACTATCTTCCACCTTGTACTTGGGCTCGTCTTCTTCTCCCTCGATATTCTCCTCTTTATAACAGGAACTCAGGAAAACACCTAACAGAATATATATCAACCATCTAGTTTTCATAACAATTATCGTTTTAAGTTAAAGGTTTCATTGTCGAGACTCATATGATCAATTTTCTCCGGTAACATTCTGATTCTCCCGTTGTGGACGGGGATTGTCGACCAGTGTCGGATCATATTCCACTACCGACCGGGGTAAAGGCAAGGTATAGGCCGGATCGTCTTTTTCGAGTACATATTTTTCAACGACATCGGGTTGCTTGATATCGGGTGTAAAGGTATGCTCTATCCGGGGCCGGTCCCAACGCCTCAGGTCGAACCAGCGATGAAATTCGAAGCTGAGTTCCCGCCGTCTTTCTTCCCTTACCCTCCGGATGACGTCTTCTTTAGTCACCGCTTGTACCTCTTCGTACACTTTCAGGCGTTTTTCCCGAATGGTTTTCAGATCCTGTAAAGCTTTGTCTTTATCTCCTTTCTCGGCATAAGCCTCTGCCCGGTTCAGGTAGGCTTCCGCTGTCCGGAAAGCATATCCGTATATGCCGGTAGTTCCCGAAGTTTCCGATTTTTGGGCCGTATAAACAGCTCCCCGTTTGTAGAAGAAATGCGTCAATCTCCAGTCGTTATCCCCGTATAATGCCTGAAGATCGTCGGAAATCGGGAAATTACATTTGGCCAGCCAGGCATAATAACTCACCAGATAATAGCCATAAGTAAACAATATCTCAGGATTCTTTTCATTCAGAAAATAATCATCGTCGCTCATTGCCGACAAATCATAGAGCTGAGGTTGTGCAGCGATCACATACGTCGCATATTCGATGGCTTTATCATACTCTTTCTTATACAAGCTCACCCGGGAAGCCAACAAATACGTAGCCGGCAGGTTCCAGCGGAAACAGGTCTTCGTCAGGTTGGAGGCTTTGAAACAAGTAATCGCTTCTTTCAGATCGCTTTCTATCTGCCGATAGATTTCAGCCACACTCTCCCGGACAAACTTCCGGTCTTCCATCCCTACCACATCGTTGACCGGAACTCCGAGATCCGTTTCGGCCGTCGCCTGATTATAAGGTTGTCCATACAAATTCACCAGCATAAAATAACAATAAGCCCGCAAAGCATAAGCTTCTGCCTTCAAGTCTTCTTTCTCGGCCTTCGATCCGCTGATATCCCCGATATTATCCAGCGTAATGTTACAGATCAGGATAGAATGATAATATGTCTCCCAAGCCTTATCTTCACTGATCGCTCCGGAAACCGTCTGCTCCGGATCGGCCTGCCAGGTATAGTAGCCATAACCGCTGGCCCGGGTATCTCCCCCCAGAAAACTACCCTTGATATTTTCTTTCACATCGTCCGTCATGATGTCCAGGTAAGTATGTATCTGGGTTTCATCCCGGATATAGGCCTCACCGAAAAGGAACTCCCGGTAATCTTTGACCGACTTCGGAATAATCAAATCCTGTGATTTCTCTTCCAAAAAATCAGAGCAAGAGGAAAACAATATCAGTAATACCCCTAATAATCTTATATATCGTTTCATAGTCTGCTATTTAAAAAGTGATATCTAATCCCAAAGTATATGAAGAAGTCGGAGGTGTAGAAACTCCTCCCAAAGTCACCTGTTCCGGATCCTGTCCTTTCAATTTTTTATCGGCCAGTAACCAGAGGTTAGTCGCCTCGAAGCGCACACTGATCATTTGGGCCCGGATCTTATGACAGATTCTATCACTGAAATTATACCGCACATACAAGTTTTTTAAGCGCAGATAATTCCCTGAAGCCACCCGTAGATCACTCTTATTGTACATCTCCCAGCCATTATCGGCAATCTTGATTTTCCGGTCGATCCCCAATCCGTACATATCCAGCGGATCGGTCGTCAATACCGGAATATCCGTACGGTTTTCATCACCGGGTTGTTTCCACCGGTTCACAAACGCCTGATTCATATTTTGCTGAGGCTGCGGAAGCCGCTGTCCGGAATCATTATACAAGTTGTTCAGCCGGATCTTAGTCCCCAAACTATAAGAAAAAAATCCTCCGATAGCTAAATTCTTATACGAGATATCCGTACCGAACCCACCGGTAATATCCGGTATACGGGTACCCGAATAGGCGAAAACCTTGGCAAACATCTCCGTTTGGGTGATACCGTCGGTTTCTTCGATATCTTTAAAAGTAGGCAAGCCGTTAGCATCCAACCGATCATATTTATAAGAATAAAAAGTATTCAGGGCTTCTCCCGGAATAACAGCCGATCCATCGAGATATTCCTTGTATCCGTAATCCGTCGTAATCCCGGATTTCGTTACCTTATTGATATTCCGGGCCCCATTGATATTCAGTGCCCAGGTAATATCTTTCGTTTTCACCGGCACTACATTCAACACGATTTCATACCCTTTATTTTCCAGGTTTCCGGCATTCAGCTGCATAGTCGTACTCCCGGTCGTCGAAGCCACTTCTTTGGAAATGATCTGATCTTTCCCTTTCTTCCGGTATACTTCTACACTACCGTTCAATCGGTTATCGAGGAAAGCGAAATCCACCCCGAAGTTCCACGAAGTCGTCTTTTCCCAGCGCAATTGCGGATTGGGCAGCTTCGATAACTTTGAAATATACTGTTTCGAAATCGGATCGAAGGATCCCAGCTGGATCAACAAATTCGGTGTCTGATCGGGTGAGACATTCCCCTGAATACCGTATGATCCCCGGAAAGCAAACATATTCATCCACATCACTTCTTTCAGGAAGGCTTCTTCGTGCAGATTCCATCGGCCCGAGACCGACCAGATCGGTAAAAAACGGTTACTCTTATCCTGTCCGAACTTATTGGAACCGTCGGCCCGGATATTGAAATTGACGATATAGCGGTTCATATAGTCGTAAGTGAATGTTCCATACCATGACATCACATTGGTCAGGGTATTGGTGATCACATTCGGATGACTTTTCACCAGATCACCATATTTCGGCCACTGCACCGGGTCGATCTCTACAAATTTTTCTCCCCGGTCGGGCAAATAACCGTATTCCGTCGATTTCAATCCTTTGTATTTAGACGAACGTGCCTCCGTACCGGCAACCACCGTGATCTGATGATCTTCCAGAAATTGAAAAGAATAATCCACTTGTGCCCTTGCAGTATAAGAAGTATTCCGGGTATCCGTATTCACCAGTTCTCCCCCGTAAGGCAACTTACATTGCTGTTCACGCCAAATGTCACTATCGGGCAATTCCAGTCCGTAATTATAATTTCTGAGCTGAGCAGCCGCGTAAGATTGTTCGTCGAACCATTCTTTTTGATCGGTATTCGACCGATTGTAACTCAAGGCGCCGGTTAATCTTAATCCAGGAATAATCTCCCATAGTAAATTAGCATTGAAATTCAACGTCGTCCCCTCGATATTCATCCCCGTATGTTGCATTTCGTTCACCACATTGTATTGTAGCGGGAATTCATAGCCCTGCGTCTTGTTGTAATAAGCCAACGTACCGTCCTCATTATAACAGGGTATCGCACGGGAAGTATTATAGGCATACTGATAAGGAGACAAAGAAGAATGCAGGTAATCCTTATCGTCGGTCGACGCTCTCATCTGCAACTCCATTTTCAGATTGGAAAGCAGATTCACTCCCAGTTTCATCAGGCCGTTGAACTGTTTTACACCGGTACCTCTCACCGTAGCGGGGATATGCTGTAAACCACCTGAAAAATAATAATTTACCTTATCGTTAGCACCTGAAATAGAAACATTATGTTTTTGTGAAAAAGAGGTCCGGTAAATGATATCGAACCAATCGGTATTCACTTCTTCCAGTCTTTTCACTTTCTTCTGAAACTCTTCATAAGTAATGGTCCGGTCGTACAGGTCCAGCAAAGCACCTTCATAAGAAACCCTGGCCGGAGGAGTACCGAACGACAATCCCCTCTGTTCGATTTCCTTGGATACCTCGATCCGGTCCTTCGAATTCATCCGGTAGAGCCCGTCGTATTCCGGTCGTTCATTGACCGATAAATTCATTGAATACCTCACCCGGGGCTTCCCGATTTTTCCTTTCTTAGTGGTAATGACGATAACTCCATTGGCAGCTTTTACCCCATAAATAGCGGTAGCCGAAGCATCTTTCAAAACGTCTATCCGTTCGATATCCTGTGGATTCAGCGAAGAAATCGCATTTCCGATGAGGTTTACGTTATCGAGGCTATTCAATTCTTCGGCACTGATCTGTACGGGATCTTCCAGAATAAATCCATCGACTACCCACAAGGGTTCGCGGTTACCTGAAATCGTCGAAGATCCGCGGATTCTGATTTTCGTTGCAGCTCCGGGAGTCGAGGAAGATCCCATAACATTCATTCCCGGAATTTTTCCCTGCAACATATTATCCAACCCCAAAGCAGCTCCTTCCCGCACCAAATCACCATCGATAGTAAAGACGGAAGAAGAAAGCTTACGTTTCTCGATATTCTGGTAACCGGTCTTCACGATCACTTCCTGCATCAATTCGGCCACACTCTCCATCACGACATAGAGGTTATCTTTATTCGCTTTCACTTCCTGTGTACGCATTCCCACAAAAGAAAACACTAAGATCTCTTCTCCCGAATTCAAACGGATCTCGAATTTTCCCTCTATATCCGTTGCTACTCCGGCTGTTGTATTTTTTACCACCACAGATACTCCGGGTAGCGGTTCTCCTTTAGAATCCACTACTTTTCCTTTCACTGTCCGCATATCGGTCTGCTGGGTTTCCGATTCTTTTTTCGGAGTAATTAAAATATAGTCCTCGACCTGATTGTAACGATAAGGTAACCCCTGAAAGATCGATTGTAAGGCCTCCTCTAACCGGGCTTCGTTCAGGGATACAGAGACTTTCGTCCCGACATTCACCTCCTGAGTATTATACATAAAGTGCACGCCTGTTTGTTCTTTCAATACTTTCAACACCTCTCCGAGTGTTTTATTCTGCAGCTCTACGGTCACTTTCCCCTGAGCCCATACGGTTGCCTGAGTATGCAAGCTCGATACAAATACGAAAAAACAGCACAACCTGACAATCAGTCGTATGCCGGATGGATTTTTTCTTCTTTTTTTCATAATTTTGTAGTTTAGTAGATTCAAATTTTCGAAACCCGGATCGTTTTATTTTCTAACTGGAACCGTACCCGAGCCAATTCTTCCAGCATCCGCAACACAAAATCCAATTCACGATAACGGGTAGCAGCTCCCGTAAAAGTGATTGCTTTCAACTGCGGATCGGCAAATACAAAGTCTACATCGTACCAACGTCCCAATTGATCGGTGATTTCGCCTAAAGACATGTTTTCAAATTCAAAAGTTCCGTCTACCCAGGCAGCCACAGCCCGGGCATCGACTTCACATTTTTCTATTTCTTCTTCCAGGCAAACGGCTTGTTCGCCCGGTGACAAGACCAACTGTCCTTTTCTATTCGACACTTTGACCTTTCCCCTCAACAAAGTAGTTTTCACCGCACTTTTACCGGTATAAGCAGAAACATTAAAGCGCGTACCCAACACCTCGACGCGATTGTAGAAACTCTCGACAATAAAAGGACGGGCTGTATCTGTTACTACTTCGAAACAAGCTTCCCCTTTCAGCATCAATTTTCTCTCTCCCTTGCCAAAAACCGTGGGATAAGTCAGTTCGGTTTCCGCATTCAGCCACACCCGTGTACCGTCCGACAATACCAGGGAATATTCCCCGCCCCGGGGCACGGTAATTGTATTATAAGCCAATTTTTCCTGTTCCTGGCTTACAGCCTGATAAACGATATGCTCCTGCCCTCCGACTGAAATCCGGGTACCGTCTTCCTCGGTCAATACGCAGGTAGTCTCTTTTTCCAGTGTAACTTCCCGCCCATCCGACAAACGCAACACCGCCTTTCGGCTACCCGGAACGATCTGAGACAAAGCGGTCTCCCGACTTTCCTGTAACTGTTGCAACGAATAATACAATAATCCGCTACCCAATAAAAGGATCAGTATTGCAACTTGTTTCCACCATTCCTTCCATAAGCGACGTCTCTTCCGGGGCGAGGCAGAGAGACGGCAGGATATTTGCTCCCAGGCCTGCTCCTCCTGAATCCCATCCCAACACCCCACCTTACGCCCTTGTCTATAAGTTCTCACCCATTCCCGGAAAGTTTGCCGATTTTCCTGTTTTTCCTCCAACCACCGTTGTAAAAACCGGTATTCTTCTTCCGATAATTCATGTTTACAATAGCGAACCACATAAGAGACTAATTCCTCTTCATTCATTGCTTTCGATTTTAAATTTATCCTGCGCACAGACGATTTATTTAGAAAACGTTTCTATTACCTAAAGCTCAAAAAGATTAAAATGGGTGAATGAAATGAAATTTTTTTTTCGAAAAAATAATTTACCCGAAAAGGCAATTTACGGATAACCTATCCCCCAAGGCTTTTCAGCGATACCCCGATCGCTATTTCCGAAGTAAGAAAACAAGCAGAATTTGAAGAGAACTGCGCAATTGTTTCAATGCACGGGCAAAATGAGTCTTTACGGTATTCACAGATAAACCGAGAAAGTCAGCCACTTCTTTGTATTTCATATCTTTTAATACGATCAGCTCGAACACTTTCCGGCATTGTTCGGGAAGACGGGCTATTTCGGCATATAATTTCCGGCACTCTCCCTCAAACTCCTCTTCGGAATACACCGGTTCCTCGATATATTCCTCTTCCAACTGTAAATTATAGCGGTTCTTCAATTTTAACACCTTCGCGCAATTATGCCGGACAGCAGTAAAAAAATAAGCCCTCAACGATCCCTCGAACTGTTTATCTTTATATTTTTCCCAAAACTTCACAAACAAGTCCTGGACGATATCTTCCGACTCACCGAAAGAATCCAGAAAGTTCATAGCAAAAATACAAAGAGGCTTATAATAAAGATCAAAAAGGCTTTTTAGTCCATCCGGATTACCGCAACTAATCAAGGTCAATATTTCCTGTTCATCTTTACACCTCATATAGTACGGCAAAAATAAAAAAATATTGAAAGAACTAATTCTTCAAATAGATGATTTTCTTGGTTTCAAAAAAATCTTCCGAAAAAAAGTCAGGAATGGAATAGATTTTCACTTTAGAACGGAAAGGTGCAATTTCTTCCTCAAAATCTCCTCCTTTTAAATAGATCACTCCATTGTCCAGGGAATGGGCCGAGTCCTTCCGGATCTTTCCCCGGATCAGTTTGACAAAGGCAGGAAAAGCTGTCACAGCCCGGCTGACAATAAAATCCTGTTGTTCCGCAACATTTTCCACGCGGATCTGCTCGGTCCTGACATGCTGTAACCCCAAAGCATCCCGAATCCCTTCCACGACTTTTATCTTTTTGCCGATGGAATCGATCAGATAGAAATTTACCTCAGGAAACAAAATAGCCAAAGGAATCCCCGGGAATCCTCCTCCTGTACCGACATCCATCACCCGAGTCCCGGGAGCAAAACGGATGATCTTTGCGATCGCCAGTGAATGCAACACATGATGTACCCAAAACTCATCCATATCCTTACGGGAAATCACGTTTATCTTTTCATTCCATTCCCGATACAAACCTTCCAGACGAGCAAAACGTTCCCGTTGTTCCTCCGTCAGTTCCGGAAAATAATCATATATCAAATTCACTGTGTCCATAGTCAAAATAATTAACTTACCTCCGATCCTTTCCCTGTTTTCCTGCGGCATTATTATAAAGCGGCAGCAAGATTACACAAATCACACCGACCACGATATATAACAACGTCATTGTACCGTGGGTCAATAGAGCAAAAGTTTTGGCCATGCTTTCGATATTCGGGGTATGCGGCAAATAAATCATCAAAGCTGCTATAACCATAAAATGCCAGGCCCCGATACCTCCCTGTACAGGAGCCACCATACCATAACTCGAAAGAACGAAAATGGTCAACCCGACCAGTGCCCCCAAATGCGAAGTAAACTGAAAACAGAAGAAGCAGACATAAAACATCAGGAAATACATCAACCAGATAAATAAGGAATAAAAAACGAACAATCCTTTGTGTCGCACATCTTTCACACTAAGCAACCCTTCTTTCAGTCCTTTAAAAAAAGAATGAATCCGTTCTTTAAAACGAGTTTTACGGATCAACCGCCAAAACAACCAACCGACAGCCGCCAAAACAACCAACACCAACAACATCCATGAAGAATGGAACATATTCACCACCTTCTCTTCAATCTCCTGATTATTATCTAAAAAAATACCGACTTGTTTAAACTGGGTAATGACGACAATCAAGGTCAGGAACAATAAAATCATCATATCGATTACCCGTTCGGTCACGACCGTACCCAATAATTTAGAAAAAGGAACTTCCTCATATTTACTGACTACCCCACAACGGGTAAACTCGCCCATCCGCGGGATAGCCAAATTGGCGAAATATCCGATCATCACCCCCATAAAACTATTCCCGAAAGAAATCCTATACCCCATAGATGCGGTCAGCAACTGCCACCGCAGGGCCCGGCTGACGTGACTGGCAATCCCCATAACACAAGCTACTCCGATCCAGAAATAATTCACATCTTCTTTAAGCACTGTCAGCAATTCATCCCAATTCTGATCCCGGTAGACCAACCAGAATAAAAAGGCCGATACGGCCAGAAATAAAAAAAATTTTATCGTATTTTTTACAAGAGGGTGCATACGAAAATCGGTTTATAAAATTGTTTGCAAATGTACAAAAATATGCCCATGCCCAAACCGTTTTCCGCCGAAATTGTATACTTTTGTAACATGAGTATTGTCAGAGCTAAAAAAAGTCTGGGACAGCATTTTCTGCGTGACCAGAATATTGCACGGAAAATTACGGATAGTTTACTTCCTGTCACCCGGGATATACTGGAAATCGGTCCGGGGATGGGTGTACTTACCCGCCATCTTTTCGCCAATCCGGCATTTTCGGTCCGGGCCATCGATATCGATCAGGAATCGATCGATTATCTGCATCAGGAATTACCGGAATATCAGGACCGGATTCTATACGGAGATTTTCTGAAAACAGATATCCGCCAATATTATCAGGAACCTTTCTCTGTGATCGGCAATCTACCTTACAATATCTCATCGCAAATTTTCTTCCGGATCATTGAAAACCGGCATTTGGTCCGTCAGGTGGTCTGTATGATACAAAAAGAAGTGGCCGAACGGATTGCAGCCTCTCCGGGTAGCAAAACATATGGCATTTTAAGTGTCTTTCTTCAAGCATTCTATCACATCGAATATCTATTCACCGTAGGGGAGAAGGTTTTCGATCCGCCTCCTAAAGTCAAATCGGCAGTCATCCGGTTGACCCGGAACGAACGCGTGGAACTGGGATGTGAAGAGAAACTATTCTTCAATGTCGTAAAAACAGGGTTCAATCAACGCCGGAAGACACTCAGGAATTCAATCCGCGGGATCATTCCTCCGGGATTCGACTCTCCCTATCTGAATTTACGGCCTGAACAGCTCGGTATTACCGACTTCCTCCAGCTCTGCCAGGATATCGAGAAAAACAGGAACATTGGCGATAAAGCATAAAACGACGATCTAAAATTTTCAGGATGCAACAATTTGAATTAACCCACGAATTTCTGAGTCAGTTGGAAGAACTGATCGATGCCGGCAACAAGACCGAGGTCAGCAAACAAATTGCCGGGCTTCACCCCGCAGATATAGCAGAAATCCTGGAGGAGCTGAATAATGAAAGGGCACAATTCGTATTCTTGTTGCTGGATAACGAAAAAGCAGGAGACGTACTGGCAGAAATCGACGAAGAGGAAAGAGTACATTTTATCGAATCTTTTCCGGCAGAAACTATCGCCCGTCGTTTTATCGACAATATGGACTCGGATGATGCCGCCGATCTGGTAGCGAGCATGCCTAACGAACAGCAACACGAAGTGTTGTCGCATATGGAGGACCTCGAACAGGCAGGAGATATTGTCGATTTGTTGCATTATGACGAGGATACGGCCGGAGGGTTAATGGCCAAAGAGCTGGTGATGGTAAATGAAAACTGGACCGTCCTGACCTGTCTGCGGGAAGTCAGCCGTCAAGCTGAAAATCTGGATGAAATATACAATATATATGTAGTCGACGACGACAACAAGCTAAAAGGACGTTTATCCCTGAAAAAAATCATTACCGCCCCTACCTCGGCAAAAATCAGTAATCTTTACTATCCTGACATTATCTCGGTCAAAACCGACGAACCCGCGGAATCAGTGGCTTTGATTATGCAAAAATACGACCTGGTCGCCATCCCGGTAATCGATCAGGTAGGCCGCTTAGTCGGACGAATCACCATCGACGACGTAGTCGACTTTATCCGTGAAGAGGCAGACAAGGATTACCAGATGATGTCCGGTATCTCGCAGGATGTAGAATCTTCGGATAGCATCTGGGCACAGACCAAAGCCCGGCTCCCCTGGCTGATCATCGCCCTGTTCGGAGGAATGGTATCGGCCTGGATGATTTCCCGCTACGAGGCGGAAATCGCTTTATTTCCGGTTACAGCGATGTTTATTCCGGTCATCACTGCCATGGGAGGGAATGTCGGTATACAGTCGTCGGCCATCGTCGTAAAAGGCTTGGCTTCCAATTCATTGAGCCTGAAACATGGCTTTCAGAATATCGTAAAAGAAATCGGAGGAGCTCTGATCAATGCCACGATTTGTTCCTCTATCATATTCTTGCTGACTTTGTGTTTCGGGATGCAAACTCTGGCCATGCCCATCACGGTAACGCTATCGCTTTTTGTTGTTATCCTCTTCGCATCTATTTTCGGTACGGCCTTCCCGCTTTTATTAAACCGGATGAAAATCGATCCGGCCTTAGCGACAGGTCCGTTTATTACTCTGACCAACGATATCATCGGTCTGAACATTTATCTGATCACCGGCCGCCTGATTTTAACCGGACTCGGATAGTCCTTTTCTCTGCATAATTATTTTTGCCTTTTGCATAATTATAACCTGTAAATATAAGGTTACTAATCATTTATGTGCTATTTTTGTAACGATACTTAAAGTAGAAAACAACGGAATACAAACTTTTAATCTATGAAACCCTCGGTTCCGAATGTCATGTATCTGAAACAGATAAGGGACAGAGTAGTTTCATATAACTGCAAAAAATAAATTATAATCATATGAATCCAATCGTTGAAGTAAACGTTCAGTCAGAAATCGGGAAATTAAACGGAGTCATCATCCATACTCCCGGCGAAGAAGTAGAAAACATGACCCCCGAAAATGCTGAAAGAGCTTTATACAGTGATATTATCAATCTTTCGATTGCCCGGAAAGAATACAAACAAATTTCGGGAGTTTTATCCAAACTGACGAAGACTTATGAAGTCAAAGACCTGTTGTGTAATATTCTGAAAGACGATAAGATCAAACAGGAAGTGCTCGACCGGATCGAGCGGATCGAACCGTTTATCGGTGAAAAATCTCCGAAAGGCAGCCTGAAAGAACAATTACTGGAAGAAAATGCAGAAAATCTTTCCCGCCTATTGATCGAAGGAGTAGAAATGGTCAAGGACAATCTGACGAAGTTTTTGAGTAAAGACTGGTTTGCATTACGTCCCATGCACAATTTCTTTTTCACCCGTGATGCTTCTATGAGTATGTACAACGAAGTGTTGATCGGTCGTATGGCCAATTCCATTCGTGACCGGGAATCGGTGATCATGCAGTCTATTTTCGATTTTACACCCGAATTTAAAACTCAAACGCTGACTATTCCTCCCATTTCCGGTAGTACTCAAAGAGTACGTACCATAGAAGGTGGTGACGTTTTGATTGCCCGCGACGATATTTTAGTTATCGGAAACGGTGCCCGTACCAGCACCCAGGCGATCGATATGCTGATCAACGAGTTTATTCGCCGGAAAAGTGAAAAAGCACAACATATTATTGTGCAGCAACTGCCTCATACACCGGAATCCTTCATCCATCTGGATATGGTATTTACCTTATTAGATCAGGATAAATGTATGGCTTTCGAACCGCTGATTCTGAATCCGGGAAGCTATCAAACCGTCCACATCAAGATCCAGAATGGAAAACTCCAGAGTATCCGCAGTGAAAAGAACTTACTCTCTGCCCTGAAAAAACTGGGTATGGATCTGGAGCCCGTACTTTGTGGTGGTAGCGACGACTGGAATCAGGAACGCGAACAATGGCATAGCGGAGCCAATTTCTTCGCCGTCGGTCCTGGTCAGGTCCTGGGATACGCCCGCAACAATTACACGATGGAAGCCATGAATCATGCAGGATTCGAAATCATCCGGGCCAATGACTTCATCGACGGCAAAGTCAATCCGGGTGCTTACGAAAAATATGTAATTACCATCGACGGCTCCGAACTTCCCCGCGGTGGCGGTGGCGCCCGTTGTATGACCATGCCGATCAACCGGACAAACCTATAAGACTGATGGCTTTTCAAGCCTGATCGGCGAGGCCTCTGATTGGAGAACCTTCGGTTCTGATTAGCGGAACTACCTTCCGGATTCTATTCCGAAGGTTCACCCATCAAAAATTTGTAAACTTTCAAGGATCAGTCCCCTTTCAAACCCTATCTTCCACTCCCCCCTCTCCAACAACTCGAATCTTTTTTATCAACTCTCCCCCCTCCTTTGCAACTCAATAACTCAGCAACTCAATAACTCAATAACTCAGCAACTCTTTTCAACTCTCTTTTTCATCTCCCGAAATTATTTGTAATTTTGTTTCCCGATTATCGACAGCATATTTATTCCCTTAAAATGTCTAAAATAAAATATTATATCGCCAGTTTTCGATTGAGGACTTTACCTCTTTCTTTATCCGGAATCTTTTTAGGAACTCTTTTAGCTGCCTCGGAAGGTTATTTCAACTGGGCTCCTTTTCTATTAGCAGTAGTGACCACCCTTTGTCTTCAAATTTTATCCAACCTGGCCAACGAATTAGGTGACCTACAAAAAGGTACGGATAATGAGGAGCGTTTGGGCCCCATCCGGAGCATTCAGTCGGGAGCCCTGTCCCTGAAAGAATTTAAACGAACGATTTTACTTTTCGTCCTGCTATCCGTTTTATCCGGGACTGCTCTGGTCTCCACCGCTTTTGAAAGTTTGCTGAGCACAGACGGACTGATTATGCTGATGCTGGGAGCCGCTTCGATCGTTGCCGCCATCAAATACACGGTCGGCAAAAATGCTTACGGCTATCATGGTCTGGGAGATGTCTTTGTCTTTTTATTTTTCGGATTACTCAGTGTCTGCGGGGCCTATTTTCTAATGACTCATCGGTTATCGATCAGTATCTTTCTACCTGCCACTGCTGTCGGTCTGTTATCGACAGGTGTATTGAACCTGAATAATATGCGCGATATCGAAAACGACCGGCTTTGTGGTAAACGTACTTTACCGGTGATACTGGGGATCTCCAAAGCCAAAATATATCATTTCTGCCTGATCATCGGAGCATTCGTTGCAATGAGTAGCTATATGGGCTTATGCGGATTCAGGCCTTTTCATTTTATCTTTTGGTTCACCCTCCCTCTCTTTCTGATCCATTTGAAAAAAGTAGTCCAAGCGGAAGGTCGCGGGTTGGACCCGCAATTGAAGGTATTATCCCTTTCTACTCTGCTGTTTACACTTTTGGCCGGTTGGGGAGCTTTCCATTTTTGACCGACGAAAAAATCATTTTTCTCCGACATACAAGCTGGCGATACCGAAGCTCAGTTTCCGCCGGACCGGATGCTGAAAACCACAGTCCCGCATAATTTGCAGGAACGTTTCGCCCTGAGGAAATTTCATTACCGATTCGGGCAGATAAGTATAGGCTCCTTTATTCCCTGAAATCCATCCCCCGATCGTCGGAAGAATATGACAAAAATAAAAGCGGTACAACTGTTTCATCGGAAAATGCTCCGGCATAGAGAACTCGAGAATAATCACTTTCCCCCCCGTTTTCAATACCCTGTACATTTCCTGTAATCCCAACTCCAGATGCTCGAAATTACGCACACCGAAAGCCACCGTCACCACATCGAACATCCCGGTTGCAAACTCCATATGTTCGCAATCCCCGGTCTTCAACTCAATGGCATCAGCAAGATGCAGATCGCCGACCTTTTTCTTTCCGATCTCCACCATATTTTCCGAGATATCTATTCCCGTCACTTGCTTCACTCCGGCCCGGTGCGCTGCAATAGAAAAATCACCTGTACCACAGGCAACATCCAATAAGCATCCCTTCTCCTGTTCTCCGATGCAGCTCATCGCTTTCCGTCTCCACCCCTTGTCGATATTCATCGACAACAGATGATTCAGCAAATCGTATTTCGGGGCGATATCATTAAAAATATCTTGAACTACTTCTTTCTTAGCCATATTACAAAGTAAAAGGTAATAATAAAAGGTAAAAGGTAAAAAATGCGATGAACACTTTTTACTTTTTACCTTTTACTTTTTACTTTTTTAATTAGTTTCAGGTAATTTCCCTTCTAAAGCAGATTTTACGACAGCAACAGCATCTTCCAATCCTTCGGCAAACTTCTCGAAATCTTCCTTGTACAAGAAAATTTTATGTTTCTCATAGCTCGAAACACCATCTTTATCGAATTTCTTTTTACTCTCTGTAATGGTCAGGTAGTAGTCATTGTTACGTGTAGCCTTTACATCAAAGAAATAAGTTCTTTTGCCGGCTTTCACTGCCTTTGAATAAACCTCTTCCCGGTCTTCATTCATGTCAAATCCCTCATTTTTTCCGTATTCTTCCATCATCAAATAAATTTAATATTCAGAAATGTTTATTGAACTTAACTTTTTCTCCGGATTATTCCCGGTTACAACCACGCTTTGCCGCCTTTCACGTTTCAAATGTAGAAAAATCCTAAGAAACAAAACTACATTTTAAGTTTTTTTTTCCAGAAGTAATGTTTAATCCTTTCTTTTTATACAGTAACTTTGTATAAACAACTAAAAGTAATATTATGCTATTTACCATCTTCATCATCGTTGCCATTCTCTTAGGTCTGGCTTTAGTAGGCCTGGGTATCAATATATTATTCAGGAAAAACGGGAAATTTCCCGAAACACATATCGGCAAAAACAAAGCCATGAAAGACCGGGGAATTCATTGTGCCAACACCACCGACCGCCTCGACCGGCAAAACTATAAACCTGTCGATCTGCAACCGGAATAAAATTCAGACCACTTTCCAGCCTTTAGCGTGCAGAAGTTCCATCCGGCACTTCCGTTCACTTCCATTGGGCTGTTCGAACCGGATAGTGGCCTCTCTTCCTTCGGTAAAAGCAGGTAAAGAACTAAAAAGCTGATTCAACGCCTCTGCCTCGAAACCATTACCACCGATATCTACACAGACCAGGTCGTCGCACCCACCCAGGTACAAGGAATGCAGCCGATTCGAAAAACAAAATAAGTACAGCAGATCCGGACAAGCATCCAACTCCAGACTTTGCAAAACATTGTCGCTACAGTCCAGATACACCAGTTCCCGGTTACATCTTGAACGCAACACCGATAACCGATTCCCGGAACAATTCAAAAGTTTCAGCTTCGGACAACAAACCAATTCGAGCGTGATCAACCGATTATAAGCACAGTTCAGATTTTCCAGCAAGGGACACTTATCCAGCTTCAATTCGGTTAGATGGCATTTGGATACATCCAACTGACTGATAGCTGTACCCACCACCCGCACCCGATAGTATCCGGCCTGTTCATAATGATGCGCTGCCGAATGATCGGATTCACCGTCCCCCCAGTCCACCAGAAAAGTAATAGCCGTTATCCCCAACCGAACATCCGTTTCTCCGGGCAATTCGAGCCTCAACTCCACCGCCCCCAATAATTCCTTACCTCCGTTTTCGGAAGTATACCGTTTAAAAATAAGAGGAAGATTTTCCATAGGCAACCGTCTTTACAGCTCCTCCTCATTAAAAATGCGTGGAGCTTTTGATTTGAGTAAACAGGCACCGCCAAGCACCTACTGAACCAAATCGGAAAAGCCCACGCATAGCACGTGAGTATAATCCGATTTTACGTTCAGTTTGAAAATTGGCGGTTTCGTTTACTGTAAAATCGCGTTACTCGTATCTAATGTAGATATACCTTTGTTTTCTACATAATCACAAATATAATCAATTAGCGGAATATTATTCAGGATACACCATATTTTTTTCTTCTATGACCTCCAATACCTCTCTTAAATATTTATCGGCTTCATATTTAGCCATAGGCAAATTATGCAGCAAATAATTCCCGCAATCCCGGGGAGCGGCTCCCGGAACTTCCCCCTCGAAGTCACGGATAAACCGAAATGTTTCCCGCATCAGTTCCACAATATCTTTCGCCTGCAAATCTCCTTTCATCAGGAAATAATTTCCTGTACAGCAACCCATCGGGCCCCAGAAAACGATCCGTTCTCCCCATACCGGATGATTCCTCAGAAAAGTTGCCGCTAAATGTTCTATCGTATGCAATTCACCATACCCTAAGGCAGGTTCACGATTGGGTTCTTTCATCCGGATATCGAAAGTCGTCACCACCTGATCCCCCAGATAATCCTTACGGGAGACATATATTCCCCTCAACAAATGAATATGATCGATTGAAAAGCTCGGTATTTTTTTCATGATTTATGATTTTAGTTGATTATTCAGTAACCTGATTCACCAGCTGCTTCAAGATTTCAAAAGATTTTTCAGGCGCAGCAGTCCAGAAATCCTGATATTGCAAAGCATGATTTTCTACTTGCCCGGGCGTATCGCTGATTATCCGGCAGCTCAAAAAAGGCGTCGCATACATATGACACACCTGTGCGATCGCTCCGCTTTCCATATCGACGGCCAATCCCTCCGGGAAATTCTCTTTTATACCTTCCAAAGCTACCCGGTCGGTAATAAACCGGTCCCCACTACAAATCAGTCCTTCATATAACGCAATATCACTTGTAACCGACAATGCCGCACTCAATAACTTTCTGTCCGCCTTGTAACGCGCAGGCATACCTTGTACCTGTCCCATTTCGTTACCTGTCCCACACCACACATCGTGGTATACCACTTCTTTCCCCACGACCATATCCATCACCCTCAGCCGGGCATCAATCCCTCCGGCTACTCCGGTATTCAGTATATAATCGGGCGAAAAATACCGGATCATCTCGACAGTCCCGACAGCTGCACATACCTTACCGATACCACACTGTGTCAAGACGATTTCCTTCTCCCCCAACTGTCCGGTCACATAACGGTACCCCCGTATTTCCTGCTCGTTTTTCCCGCTCAACAAAGCTTCCACCAAGCGGAATTCCCCCCCCATGGCCACTATAATTCCTATTTTCATACCGTTTAATTTAAAAAGGGATTGTATCTTTTTTCCTCTCCGATGGTAGTTGCCGGCCCATGTCCCGGCATCACTTTTACTTCATCGGGTAAGCACAATAACTTTCTACGAATGCCTTCTATCAGTACCCGCGCATTTCCTCCAGGCAAATCCGAACGGCCGACACTTCCGGCAAATAACACATCTCCGGCAATCAATAACCGATCGGCAGAACTATAATAACAAAGTCCTCCCGGCGAATGCCCGCCTACAGCAATCACTTCCAATTCCGACTCTCCGAAATGAACCCGATCACCGTCTTTCAAAAACTTCCCAACGGCAGGCGGCGGTGTAATCCCCGTAACTCCGAGCATAGCGGCATACTCTACAGCGTTCTCGATTAAAAAATTATCTTCATCCGAGGCCTGAGCACTCAGCCCATACGTATTTTTTATAAAATTATTCCCGAAGATATGATCGATATGCAAATGAGTATCCAACAAAGCCACGGGTTTCAACTTCTTTTGCGACAGAAAATCCTGCAATCTTCGTTCTTCCTCACCGCTAAAACATCCGCAATCGATGATCACGGCTTCCCCCGTCCGGTCATATAAAACCACCGTATTTTCCTGCCACGGATTATTTACAAAAATCTTTATTTCCATATCTTCTCATTTAATTTCCTACAAAGATAATGCAAGCCGGACAAATTTAATACTTTCGGTTAGCCATATCCTGAAAAAATTCTACAAGCCGGCCCTTCTACTGCATCAATGTATACCGGATACTCAAACCGAAATTGGTATTGGTGGTAGGATAGGAAAGAGAGAGATAAGGAGTATCAACTTTCCGGTCATAAAACAGCCTTAAATTCAACCGGTTATTAAACGTATAGTCCGCGGATACTTTGATAGACATCACTTTCTCCCCTGCCGTCAACTGATCTACATTTTCGGTTATTCTTCGGATAATGGTATTGTTTTTCCGGATACTGAAATCGAACTGTACATTGATATCGTTGTTCAGCTGCTTATTTTTTAGGAAGATAGGAAGATTTCCAAACCGGTATCCCAGTCCCAAAACGATCTCGTTGCCAGAGGTTTCCGACAACTGAGCGTTTACCAGGCTCAGGCTCACATCCCGGCGACGGTTGATATCCCAATGGGTGGTCAGATTGTTGGCCCACACCATATCCATGCTGATCAGAGGATTGAATTGTTCGTTGATCGAAACCAGATTCACATCGAACAGTGACATCCAATTGTCTTGCAGGTCCCGGGCATCTTCGGCATATTTCAGATTAGAGGCAAACGAGCCGATATTGTATTTACAGATATAATTGTGGTTGACACTGATCGATTTGAATACTTTTTTCATAAAGGCGAAATCGATCAAACCGGTATACACCACCCTCCAATTCGGACGCATCGCCCCAATCCCGGGAATCAGGCCGTCATGTTTACTGGAAGCATAAGTCCGGTTGAAAGCACCGATCAATACGTCCTGTGAGGTAGGCCCATATCCATCGTAAAAACCGGTCAGCTGCCCTTTGGCATCACGTAAGGGAATATCTCCTTTATTATAACCGGCCCCATAACGCTGTTTCGCCAGTTGAGCGGCCACTCTTTTCCGTTCTTCCAGAAATTCGTTATATACAGCCGCCGAAGCCTCCGGATTATTCCCGACACTATAAAAAGCTGATTTCAGTCCGATCGCCGACATACTGAAATTACCGGAATACATCTTATTGAGCGACTGAAAATCGGCTCCGTCATAAACGATATATTCACTGCTATTCCGGGAACGGCTCCAATTCGAAGTCAGGTTAACCCGCAATTTCTTTATCGGCTCGAACAAAGCCCTCACATAAACCGTACGGGAAGCATTCATCAGGAAAGGATTATTTTGGGTCGAATCGGTGGTTATCCATCCTTTCCCGGCCGCCTTCAACCCGAAATTCTCATCCTGACCGCCGAACAGGAACTTAAACCCGGGAGCGGAACTTCCGTTATAGCTCTGTTGTCCGAGCCAGCGGGCTTCCGGCAGGAAACCGGGTAATGTCGTCCCTTTATCTTCCGAATACCCGACACTCAGCGTCTTGAATCCGGTCAATATCCCTACAAAAAAACGGGCAACCGCATTTCCCACCCCGGCATGCGGAGTTTCCGTTCCGGTCACGAGCAGCTTACCTCCTTCCAGAGTCTCGGAAGAATTGATCCGGATCTTGTTCCTACCGACCGACTCATATCCCAATTTGATATTTTTTCCATCGGCAGCCGTCAGGCGGGCTTGTATATCGCCGGTCTTCAACCGATGCCGTACAACGACCGGTTTTCCTTTTTGTACTTTATCCATTCCGGTTTCGAACTTCACGTTCTTCCCTCGCTGTTTCCGGGGCGGCCGTATCATTTCTCTCAAAAACTTAGACTTATTGTAAAGTGATGTCAACGATAAATCTCCGTTCATCTGCAAAGCACTCGCATTCCGGATCACATTCCCCAGATTCGTCGAATCGGCTGTCACCGCAGCTGCCTGCCAATCGTATCGGGTCGAATAGCCTAGCTGCAAAGAGGTCCAGTCCAAAAATGGTAACTTATTGACCGGTACGGTATACTGGACCGAAAAGTCATGATTATAATTTACCGGACGCCCACCGTCGAGGATATTGTTCCATACGGTATCTTTCCATTGCTGATAACGTTCGGGGTCCCTCTGCCGGTCGACGATCCCCTCCGGCTCATCGATACGTGCCTGCGTCGTCGCATGAAAATCGACCACCAGATTCCGGGTCAGATTAAATTTAAAGGCATAATCCCGGGTCCACATAAAATCCTTATCATAAGTAGGTTCGATCAATAAATTCGGATTATCCAGATTCTTCGATTTCACCTCCCGGTAATTCCGGGTAATATCCGAAGTAATCGAAAACATCGAAGGCATATAATAAAAATTAAAGTCTTTGATCAACCGCAAATATTTCGAATTCAATGTCTTGGATTTCGATTTTTTGAAAGGCTCCACTATTGGAGGCATCCCGTTGTAGATATAACTGATCAGTCCCCGGTAATTTTTTTCCAGGTCTCTTTCCAGGTTGACATTACGGGCAAAGGATTTATTATAAGAATAAGTCAGAGACAGATTCGACCAATCGAAAAAATGCGATTTACCGTCTTTACTTTCTATCCCTACGTTCGTAAAATTAAGGCTTTTGCGCATCACATAATCTTCCGCATTACGTTTGATCGAATCGCGCAAATGCCGGTTCGCTGCATTATCCAGGGCTACCTCCAAAGGGATATCCGAATCGAGGGGATCGTATTCCGGTAAAGTCGATTGTCGCGAATAAGCATAATACATCGGAATCCTCAACCGCCACCTTTCCGGAAAGAACTTACCGAATTCGACACTGGTAGAAAAATCGATCGAACGGAAATCCTCCCTTTCGATCTCAGCAGCATGCTGCTCGATACTGCCAAACCCGGGAGTCATCCGGCTACCGGCAAAACTGATCGTCGCCACATCGGCTAATTTTGCCGTAATCCGGGCATTAGCCGCCCAACCTCCTTTGTTATCGAAATCCGACAAACGAAGTTCGTTGACCCATACTTCGGCCGAACGCTCGCCTTTGCTGGATTCTCCCTGTGGATTACGGATACCGATCACGATATTTTTTACATTGCCTAAGGTCGGTTTACCCTTCACTCTGACTTTATGATTCAATTTGTCTATATCGGCATTCGGATCCAACGTTCCGACCAACATTTCGTATACTTCACTGTAATCGATCTCTCCGTCTCCGGTCCGCAATTCGGTATTTCTTTTCTGTTTCAAAGTCTGAAACCAGCTCAACGGCATTTCGATCCGGTTAGCCGACGGCCAAACCCCTTCCCTACCGGTATAATCGGAGGTATAGTAACCGGGTGAGGTCAATTTTAAAGGAATCTCATACTCATAGTAGTTGTTTACGTTATCATTACCCAAACGCAAAAACAAGGTCAGTTCGTCGTCCTGCAAGGGATATCCTTCGACAGCCTCGGCATGCACATCCATTTTCAGGGTTTTATACCGCAACAGATCCTTGCCGAACATCTTATATACCGCCCGGGAATCATTTTCGGGCAGATCGATCACTTTCAATGCCAATGCCTGTTCATTCAGTTCCCTCAACTGTGGATTAGAAGCATCCACAACCCGTTCTATTTCAGGGGGCATCACGTAATTTACCGGTGTCCGGGAAGCATTTTCTTCCAAATTGACCACCGAAATGTCGAAAACCGTCCTGGTAGACGAAGTCAACTGTCCATCGAGTGCTCCTTCGTATTTCCGCCAATTGTCTCTTACCAAATCCAGACCGGCCATTCTCAACACGATACTATCCTGAAACCCCCGCATCAGCATCCGCATAAAACGGATAGATTTAAAATCGGAAATTCCCCCGTAATCCGATTCATGTGCCGAAAGCGGTATTTTGATCTGATACCATTTGATCTCCTCGGTTGATCCATTAGGCAATTCGACACTAGAGGTCGTTATGTTGGTGATAAAATTTTCGCCGACTTTCATTTTCTCCGGCCGGAGTTCCAGGTGATAGCGGAAAAAAGCTTCTGTCTCATTCAGGGTATTGTCTCCGTTGATATCTTCCACATCAGGCAAGGTGGTGGCTGCTGTCGGATAAGATTCGGGCGACATATCGGCTGTCGGTGAGTTACCCTCCGTCCCGTTATACTGTTTATAGCGCTCCAATACAGGTGTTTCCAAAGCATCGTAATCCGATCCCCGGAAGAAATGATAATTATCCCCCGCCGGATCGTTCCAGGCCTCCCGGTATACTTTCGAATTTTCTCCGAAAGTCCGGCGCAAGGTCTCCAGATAAGCTGCGTAAAATATCCGCTCATCTTCATCGTTCATCCCGTCCAGCCCCACATCCTGATACCGCCGGGCCTGGCTGTTATTATCGAATCCATTGGTTATCGACTGTACACCCGGCACTCGTCCCCAGCGGGTGGTATCCACATGACGGATATCCGGTCCGGCAGGCAGTCCATTTTCAAAAGCTTTCCGGCCGTCTTTCAAAATATCCTCCGACACATTACCTAAATCGAAATATACATCTCCGCCTTTGTGCCGATTGTCATATACAAAAGGATCCATCAGCCAGATTTCGATATACTGCACGTTGGCTGTTTCGAAATCACTGGTAGTGATACTCCGCATCATTCCTCCCCACCGTTTCTCCGGATTACGCAGTTTACCGTCCCGGTCGACATCGGTCGTAAAGTTGTAGGGACCTTTTTCCGTCGGATAGTAAGCCACCGAGAGGGCAGGAATAATATTCACATCCCCGACAGCCAGATCCTTATCCGGGAACAATTCCGTCTGCCGGATTTCGCGGACAAAATGGTTAGAACGTTGTTCCTTGTCGGCCCGGATATGGGAAGGAGTCGCCGTCGACATGCGGTAAAAAATAGGATCGACAATATACCAGGCCAATTTTGCCCGGTTGTAGCCGTAATCCAGACTATCCGACTTGCCTTCCGGAAACAGATTATCCTGAGGGGTAGAAGCCAGTTTCCATTGTGTTATCCCTTTCATATCCAACGAAATCTTACTTCCTTCGAAGTCGTCCAGGTAAGCGTTTCCACCGGCTCCACGGGCTGTACCCGGCTGAAACCTGGCGAACTCGGTGTCTATCGTCAGGTGGGATTTCGCTTTGGTATGTACAAAAGGTAATTTGTCGATCAGAGTGGTCAGAAAACCAGACTCGGTATTATAAGTAGCGTTCAACCCCCAAATGGTATTCGATAAAGGTTCTTCTCCCAGATTCACTTTATGGGTCAACGGCTTTTCGCTCATATGCATTACCGTTGCTCCGATATTCAGTTTATCGTTGAATTTATAGTCGAGATGTGTCCCGACCAGCGTTTTGGTTTGCATGCCGAACATCGAACGGTTTTCACTTTTAATCGTAATCGGTGTACCGGCTTCCAGCAATGACTGGTTCATAATCTTCAGAGTCCCCATCGTATAATCGACCACATAATCGATATTCTCTGTCAACTCCACCCCACCGGCAAGTACTTTCACCGAGCCCTGAGCAATGTCCTGTCCTCCCAGGGAGATCTCGGAAGAGGATGACGATTTGTAACTTCCTTTCAGATAAAACTTATTCTTCTCGGCATTCTGTTCCGCTTCGCTTTGTGTCTTTTCGTACAAGTCTTTATAAACGTACTGACCAGCGACTCCCGGACGATTGATTTTCTTTTCCAGCCACCCGCCGAATGGTTCCAGTACGGGAAAAACGATCCTCCCTTTATTGGAATAGACCGTTATCCCCTCGATATAATCGAAACGCCCGTCCGGAATCGCGTCCAACTGGGTATTCAGCCGGTCGAGATTCATCACAGACAATAAAATCTTATTATCGATATCTCCGGCCGGCAGATAATTCACCATCGTTCCGGCCTTATCATTCTGGTACAAAATGTCTAACACAAAATCCTCGGCACTCAGATTATAGGAACCGATATTATAGACATTCTTCATCATCAAATCCCAGGTCGGCATTTTAGGGGTCTGTGTCGTACTTCTCAACATCTTCACCACCAAGGTCGAAGGTGCAGCCGGGGCATTGGAGGTCAGTTCACCCACCGTATGGATTTCCCCTCTCACCGTATATTCATAAGCGACCGCCAATACCTCATCCGCATTCAAGGCCGCATTCAGGGAGATATATCCCAGTTTTTCATTCAGGATATATTCGGAAGGATCCAGCAAACGGGCATTTTCCAATTTTTCATAATCCTTGCCGGAATTGAAACCGGTACCGATCTGGGATAAAATACCGGAAACCTGATTGATATCCCGGATTCCTGCATAGCGATCCACCATGGTCTGATACAGCCGATTGCTCTGATTATCGGGATATACCTGCCCGGGAACGGCGGGAAACAAACCGGCATCGAACATCGGATTGGACGGATCCCCGACATTATTTTCAGCCAAACCCGTAAATGCAACGATATTCCGGGCCCGGTCGAAACGGGAACTTTTATTGGTTACCCATACTTCAATTTTAGTGATCACCACCCCACTATTCACTACGGGCAAGTTTTGTAAGGCGGCATCGTACTGATCCCGGAAAAAACGCGACAGGAAAAAGTGTTTATTAGCTTCATACCTCAAAGCAGATACTTCAAAATCCTGTTTTTCAGCTCCTTTCTCCAATTGAATCACTTTAGATTCCCCCTTCTGTTGCGAAAAAATACTCGACATGGACAATTTACCGAACTGCAGGTCCGTCCGGAATCCCCAAAGATTCTGTCCACCCGAAATCAGCGTTCCGGTTAAAGGTAAAGAGACATTTCCCGCCTCCACCTTTTTCACAATATCGTCTTCCTTCCCTTCGTAGTTCAGTTTCAGGATATTGTCATAATCGAAAGTAGCCTCTGTATTGTACGACCAATCGAGATTGACCAAATCACCGATATTACCGCCGATATTGAATTGTATCTTCTCGTCGAAATCCAGCGAAGTCGTTTTGCGCATATCGATAGGCAAAGTCGGATTATCGACTTTATTCGTTTTGACCCCCAAGGTCAGTTCTGCCGATCCCTGTACTTCGATCCGGATTTTGTTGATACCGAAAATCGGACTCAGAATTTTGTCTAAAAATTGTATATCGGAAACCAGACTCTTGAAATCGTACTTATTCCCTTCCTGAATCTGCCTCCGGTTGTATTCGTACAACGACATTTTCGAACGGGCTTTCAGCAGATCCTGCAAGGTTTCCATAAAAGGGCGGTTGTAATAATACTTTCCGCCGATCAGGCTGGCTACGACATAACGCTTGGTCAGCGGATCATAGATAATGGTATCTTTTATATTGGACGGTTGCCTGAGAAACAATGCCGACGATGGAATAGTCTGCCGGATTTCATTGTCCCGGATCTCCCGGATCGGAAATTGCAGGGTATCGGAAACGGTCCCGGCAACCCGCCCGGAAAAAATAGGCTCCTCCGATTCTCCCGCAGGATAACCGAAAACAAAAACCATCTGAGTTATTATCAAAAATAATAACAAGATATACCGCATACACACACACATTGTTTGCAAACCGATTCACACTAATGATTTGCAACACATTTATTTATAATTGCTTCAGTGCTTGTTTAATCAGCTCCTCAACGCTGGTGACACCTCCACCGGCCACAATTTTATCCAATACTTTATTGGCCTGAGCCTTCACAAACCCAAGCATCACCAAAGCAGCCAAAGCTTCTTCTTTTATGGCCACCGAAGCGCCGAAGTTCATCTCTTCGGCACTACCTGTCACCGCTATTTTATCTTTCAATTCGATAATCACCCGCTGGGCCGTCTTCAGCCCGATTCCCTTCACACTCTTGATTGCATTTACATTCTCTGTCAGGATGGCTCCGGCAATTTCTTTTACCGTCATCGAACTCAACATAACACTAGCCGTATTCGCTCCGATCCCGGAAACCGAAATCAGCTGCCGGAAAACCGTTCTTTCCTCTTTATTGAAAAAGCCGTATAACAAGAGTGCATCTTCCCGGACAATCTGATGAATATATAAGGAAACCTGCTGCAAAGCTACAATCTGAGAATAGGTATTCACCGAAATATTAATATAATACCCCACTCCGCCGCATTCGATCACCGCGTAAGCAGGCGTCGCCTCCACCAGAAGGCCTTTTATATATTCATACATTTTTTAAGTCTTTAATTAAAACCTATGATTTTCCGCACCTCACGAATAGTCTTATCGGCACTGGCACGCGCTTTTTCTGCCCCTTCCCGGGCCACTTTATCCATATATTCCGTATCGGCGGCATAGGCCAGAATTCTCTCCCGGATAGGAGACGTAAAATTCACAATATCCTCGGCTAACTGTTTCTTCAAATCACCATAGCGAATTTCACAGGCATTGTATTTCTCATTGAAATAATCGTAAGTATCTGCAGAAGATACAATCTTCAGCATGGTAAACAGATTAGCGATAGCTTCGGGCTTTTCGCTATTGGGCTGCGTAGGACCACTATCGGTCACCGCTTTCATCACTTTCTTACGGATAGTAGCGGCATCGTCGATCAGATAAATAGCATTTCCTTCGGATTTTCCCATCTTTCCGGATCCATCCAACCCCGGCACTTTAATCGCATCTCCCCCGAAGGAATAGGACTGTGGCTCCGGAAAAAATTCTACCCCATAGATGGTATTGAAACGCCGTGCAAATTTCCGGGCCATCTCCATATTCTGCTCCTGATCCTTTCCTACCGGTACTTTATCAGCCCGGTGAATCAGAATATCGGCAGCCATCAAAGTCGGATAAGTCAACAGTCCGGCATTCACATTCTCCGGTTGTTTCCGGGCTTTTTCCTTGAAAGAAGTCACCCGCTGCAATTCTCCCAAATAAGCGTTCATGTTCAGGTAGAGGTATAGTTCCAGTACTTCTTTTACATCACTCTGTACATAGATCGCTGCCTTTTCGGGATCAATCCCACATGCCAAATACTCGGATAAAATCTTCCGTACATTGGCAGTCACGTCGCCCGGATGGGGATGAGTCGTCAAAGAATGCCAATCGGCAATGAAAAAAAAGCATTTATATTCATCCTGTAAACGCAGAAAATTTTTTACCGCTCCGAAATAGTTCCCTAAATGTAAATTTCCCGTGGGTCTGATCCCGCTAACAACAATCTCCATTTGAATCATTTATTAAAAAATAGACAAAACGAACTTATCTCTCTAAAAACCCCTACAATCAACGGATTTTATAAGTTCCATCCTGCAAAGATAAGTTTTTATTCAAAATCGCTGAAACGGTTTTTCATGAAAATTAGAATTTAACAATTATCATACTTCCGAAGCAAAAAAGGAGGTGATTAAAAAAATTAAAAAAAAGTTACTTTTATAAGCTTTTTTTATTACATTTGAAACGCAAAATTGCAACTATTTTATAAAACTAAATTTTTCTACAAACAATGGAAGGATACGAAAGAAAAGAAGGAATGGACAATGATCGGGAAGAGATTTATTCCAAGGCAGTGAGAGCAGGGAAAAGAACCTATTTTTTCGACGTGAAAGCAACTCGTAACAATGATTATTACCTGACAATCACAGAAAGTAAGAAGAGATTTGATAACGACGGGAATCAAAATTTCGAGAAGCATAAAATCTTTCTGTACAAAGAAGATTTTGAAAAGTTTGCTGAAGGTTTAGATGAAGTCGTTGCTTATATCCAAGCCGCCATCGGCGGAGAAGCTCCAAAAGCAGCCTATACCGACCCCCAAAAAGAAGAATTCGACGTCGATTTCGATCAGATTTAAAAAATATCACTTTTTATAAAAACCGCTTGTCGTAACAGGCGGTTTTTTTATTCTCCAATGAGATCGCGGACCACTACCGAAGCGATAAAGCACCCGAAGATAGGCGGCATATAAGAGATGGTCCCTACATTGGACTTCTTATTCCGACTCTCTGCCAGGACGATAGCCTCCGGATCGGTAAATTCCGACGAAAAAACCACCTTCACCCCTTTGTAAACCCCCAGTTTATGCAAGCGTTTACGCAACATACGCGCCAGATTGCAATTATAACTTTTCGAAATGTCCGCCACTGCAATTTTCGAAGGATCCAGTTTTCCCCCCGACCCCATCGAACTGACGACAGGCAAGCCCAATTGCAGACTATGATAAATCAGGAATATCTTCGGCGCCAAGGTATCGATAGCATCCACGATATAGTCGTATCGGGCCATTTTCAATACCTCGATCATCCGGTCATCCCGGATAAAATCGTTAATCACATGCAATTTAATCTCCGGATTGATATTCCGGAACCGCCCGGCCATAATCTCCGCCTTGGCTTTTCCCAGATTACAATCCAAAGCCGGCAATTGCCTGTTCTTGTTGGTCAGTTCCACCACATCCCCATCGATAATCGTCATTTCGCCTATTCCGGCCCGGCACAACTGTTCGGCAGCATATGCTCCCACCCCTCCTAAACCGGCCACCAAAACATGAGCCTGCTGCAATTTCTCCAACCTTTCTTTCCCGAGTAACAATTCCGTACGACTCAACCATTCAGGCATAATATAAAATTTCAAAGTATAACATTACAATTTAAACAACCGATCGAAATTCATCCGGACAATATGCTGCAATTCTTCCACAGCGATCCCCCTCCGACGGGCGACTTGCCCATAGACTTCCCCGATCGTAAAATCCGAATTATCCGTTTCGATCAGCAACCGGTCTGCCGGAATTTCAGGTAATACCCGATACACCTGCGACTCTTCGTTCATGACATGCCTTCCGGCGGAAATATAAAATCCATGCCGCAACAAATCCATCAAGATCTCCCGCCGGTTATTGAATCCGTGCATAATCCATTTCTGATGTGACCGGCATTTCTTATAGGCAGTAATCAATTCCGGGATCGCCCTCACCCCATGAATAATCAACGGCAACCCATACCGTCCTGCAATTTCCGCCTGCCGTTCAAACAGCTTCAACTGCACTTCCACCGGAGCAAGCGCATTCCGGTCCACCCCCGCTTCCCCGACAGCCACAATCTTCCCCTCTGCTGCCGCCAGTTCTATCTTCTGCAACCTTTCCTCCACCCTATCATCGATATACATGGGATGAATTCCCAAAGAAAAGTAAACCGCCCCCTGCCCGGGCATAATCACATTTCCCAGACAAGGATCGACAATATTCACCCCCTCTCCCGGCCGATGTGTATGTACGTTAATCCAATCTTGTGGCATAAGCATCCTTTTACAACCACAAATATACACCATTCCTCCGGATAATCAATCCCCCACTTTCTGTCAAGCCACACTCCTCCCGCCCCCGAAGGGGCACGTCCTGAGTCTCCCGGGATCTGTCCTAAAGTCGCCCCCTAAGTCAATTCTTCTAAAATGGTTTCCACATCCGCCAATTCTTCTTCCCCCCTTCCCATCTTCCTCAACTCCTCCAGCATCCTTCCGGCCCGCTCCACACATTCCTCCTCCTCCACATAATAATAACAGCAGGCCAGCAATTTCACACTCTCCGCCGAAACGGCCAGGCGATCCAAATTCCGACCAACCACATCCAGCACCTCCTGCAACATCCCCTCATCCCGCGTCACCTCACAGGCATCCAGCAGTGCCAAAAGCAATGCCGGATCCGAAATATCCAGTCTCTGCCTCGCCATCGCACACACACTCTCCAGGGCATTTTTCACCCTCCGGGCCTCCTCCATCCGTTCCACCTCCACCCGGCATTCTCCGTACTCCCGGCAAAGCCGCAAAATTTCTTGTACCAACTGTTTCATATTATTAATCAACATCATTAATATCGCGCAATCACCTGATTGTATATCAATACTTTCACTATTTCCCGATACACTCATACACGAACCCTTGTTCTTTCAGCTCTCCTGCATCATAAATATTCCGCCCATCGATCAGGATACACTGCTTCATCAGTTTCTTCAGTACATTCCAGCCGGGCAAGCGAAATTCCTTCCATTCCGTCAGCAGCAAAAGTGCATCTGCATCTACCACGGCATCATACATATCCCTGGCGTATTCCACCCGGTCACCCACTCTACGCCGGCACTCCGGCATAGCTATAGGATCATACACCCGTACCTTTGCTCCGGCCCGGGTCAGCAAGCCGATCATCACCAAAGCCGTAGCTTCACGCATATCGTCCGTCTCAGGCTTGAAAGCCAGACCCCAAATTGCTATGGTTTTTCCCGCCAGATCCGGATAATATTTCGCCAACTTATGAAATAAAACCGTTTTCTGGGTCTCGTTCACCTCTTCCACAGCCTCCAATACCCGCATCCGATAACCATTCTTTTCCGCCGTTTTTATCAATGCTTTTACGTCTTTCGGGAAACAGGAACCGCCATACCCACAGCCCGGATAAAGGAACTTACTGCCAATCCGGCTATCCGCCCCGATCCCCTTCCGTACCATATTCACATCAGCACCGACCAGCTCACACAAATTAGCGATATCGTTCATAAAACTGATCCGCGTTGCCAGCATCGAATTGGCCGCATACTTGATCATCTCTGCCGACGGGATATCCGTGAAAATCAAACGGTAGTTATTCATCATAAGACTCCACACCGACCACCACACGGTCCGGTTTCATGAAATCGTCCACGGCATTCCCCTCCTTCAGAAACTCCGGATTCGAAGCCACATCAAAACCCACTTCTACTCCACGCTTATCCAACTCTTCCTGAATTACCGCCTTTACTTTCCGGGCCGTCCCGACAGGTACCGTACTTTTGGTTACGACCAAAATGTATTTATTTATTCCCCGTCCGATTGTACGGGCCACCTCCAGCACATATTTCAGATCGGCACTCCCATCCTCGTCAGGGGGAGTCCCAACGGCACTGAAAACCACTTCCACTTCATCCAACACCTCTGCCAGATCGGTAGTAAACCTCAGACGTCCCGCCTG
>NZ_LARE01000006.1:0-115548 GCF_000980245.1 Odoribacter sp. N15.MGS-14 | reverse complement strand
CTCCCGCTTCTCCACTTTCTCCGTCAGTTCCTTCTGCCTTGATTTTATTGTCGGATGCGTCCAGCAGCCATTCTCCGTCCAACGTCCAGTAATAGATGCCGTCCGTGTCTTTTTTTATTCCGATGACAGGGGTCGAGCCGTTTTCTCCGTGGTAGATGGTGATCGGTTTGTTTTTGGCGAACGTGATCGTGTATCCGATAGTGTTACTTCCTTCCGTGATGGGGGTAACTCCCGTGATGTAATCATTTTGTTGCAGCGCGTTGACAATTGTCTGCATGGACGAGATGTTCGTGTTCATCTGCGCACACAATTTTTCGAGGGAGGTTAACCGCCCGTCGAGGTCTGCGATTTGTTTGCGTAGTTCACTGTCATCGAAATCGTCTTTGCATCCTGCCAAAGTAACGCATAGGACCGGAAGCCATATCAAGTGCCGGCATTTGAAAAAATGAGTAAATAAATTCCACATACAACCATGCTTTTGAAACCCTGATTCCCTGAAGGTAAATTATATAAAAAGAAATAGCGTGGGAACTCTCAGTTTATCCATCTTGAGGTATCGCCAAACACCCTTGCAGAAATAAACAGTCACCCCACGCTAAACCATATATAGTGTAGATAACTATATGGCAAGCATGAGCGTTTGTACCGTTCATCCTTCTGCATAAAAATTGGCGATTTTCAAGATAAGGATAAAACTAAACGCCTTTCATTAAATTGTCTTCGTCCCGATTTCTCTAAACGAATTACAAATATAAAGAATAATTAGCATTTTACAAACACTCACGGAGGTGACCGTATTACAAATTTATAATAAACGTTAGAATAAAAAGAAGGAAACCGTGTATTTTTAATTTTATGCTAATGTGAAATACGGTGATTCTCTTGCTTTTTCAGTTGTCACGAGCGTACGAATTCCCGTTCATCTGCCTGTCATGTATTGTATGATGCGATAGATGATCGAAACATGATCAGTAGGTGATCGATAGGTGTTTCCCGGAAGGGGAAAAATAAGGAAGGAGAAATGTTGAATTTTTCGGTGTGATAATGTGTGTATATTTCCCGAAAAAATATATCTTTAGCAAATTAAAAAATTTATTATGGAATGGTTGATCGTATTGATGCTGATTCTGATCGGGGCAATCCTGGTGGTATTGGAGATTTTGGTTTTACCGGGGATTAATGTCGCCGGAATTCTGGGATTTATCAGTATTATTGCCGGAGTATATTTCGGATACGCGTATTATGGCGGAGTGACGGGCCATCTGATTTTGGCGGGTACGGTTGTCTTCGGCTTCGGGATGACCTGGTATGTCCTTCGGACAAAAACCTGGAAAAGGCTGAGCCTGGATACCCGTCTGGAAGGGACGGTAGAGGGGATTGGGGATTCGGTTAAGGCCGGAGATTGCGGAGAGACGTTAGGACGCTTGGCACCTATGGGAAATGTAAAATTGGGGGATATGGTCGTGGAAGCCGAATCCAGATCGGGCTATATCGATGCCCATCGTCCGGTCGAGGTCGTTAAAGTATTGAGAAATAAAGTAATTGTACAATTAAAAACAGTTTGAAATGGAAAACAGCAGTGTTATTTTGTTGGTGGTCGCCATAGCCGGAGGATTGTTCCTGTTATGGATTATTTTGTATCTGATTCCTGTCGGTTTGTGGTTCCAGGCATTAGTATCGGATGTGAAAATATCTTTATTACAATTGGTGTTGATGCGTTGGAGAAAAGTGCCGCCTACGGTGATTGTCAGTGCAATGATCGAGGGGAAAAAGGCAGGTATCGAATTATACCGGGATTTGCTGGAGGCTCATTATCTGGCCGGAGGCCATGTGGCCCAGGTGGTGCATGCTTTGGTATCTGCTTCGAAAGCCAATATCGATCTGACTTTTCAGATTGCAACTGCTGTGGATCTGGCCGGTAGGGATGTATTCGAAGCAGTACAAATGAGTGTAAATCCGAAAGTGATCAATACACCTCCGGTTACGGCTGTCGCTAAAGACGGTATCCAGTTGATCGCTAAAGCGCGGGTGACTGTCCGGGCCAATATCAAGCGTTTGGTCGGTGGTGCCGGTGAAGAGACGGTGCTGGCCCGGGTAGGAGAAGGGATCGTGTCGTCGATCGGTTCGTCGGAATCCCATAAAGCGGTGATGGAAAATCCGGATTTTATCTCCAAAGTGGTGTTGGATAAAGGTTTGGATTCCGGTACGGCTTTTGAAATCCTTTCCATCGATATTGCCGATATCGATGTGGGTAAAAATATCGGGGCAGGTTTACAAATCGACCAGGCCGAAGCTGATCTGAAAATCGCTCAGGCGAAAGCGGAAGAGAGGAGGGCGATGGCTGTGGCCAGAGAACAGGAAATGAAAGCATTGGCCCAGGAGATGAAAGCGAAGGTGATCGAAGCCGAAGCCAATGTGCCTCTGGCGATGTCGGAAGCCTTCCGTTCCGGTAATTTAGGCGTGATGGATTATTATCGCATGAAAAATATAGAAGCCGATACACAAATGCGGGAATCGATCGCAAAACCGGCTGATGGTTCAAAAAAGAAACCGGATAAGATCGGATGATGAGAAAAACGTAAAATTTCGGTTGAGATCAATCGTTTGGTATAGAGTGACCATTGGAAAACAAAATTCCTTTGGTCACTTTGGGTATTGAAAAACACTACCGGGCAGATCGCGCAGATTATAGCGGGAAGCCATTGCTTCGCCGTAGGCACCGCAGGAATGGATAGCGATGAGATCTCCCCGGCGGGTTTCGTTTAAGACGACGTCTTTCCCGAAACAGTCGGCAGATTCGCATATCGGTCCTACCACGTCGTATTTCTCTTCGGGTCGGTCGGAGCTGATATTTTCTATCTTGTGAAAGGCCTGATAAAGGGCCGGGCGCAACAGATCGTTCATGCCTGCATCGAGGATTACGAATTTTCTGTTTTTCCCTTCTTTGACGTACAATACTTTAGAGATCAGATCTCCGCAGTGTGCGACGATCGAGCGTCCCAATTCGAAATGAATCTGCTGATGAGGTTCCGGTTCGAAAAATCGGGCGAAAGTGGCAAAGTAAGATTGGAAATCGGCAATGGGTTTTTCGTACGGTTCGTTGTAGTCGATCCCTAACCCTCCGCCGAAATTGATATGGGGCAGAAGGAGTCCGCGTTCTTTCATCTGCCGTTGGATCTCATTGGCCCGGATACATAATCCCCGGAAAACGGTCATGTCGGTGATTTGAGAACCGATGTGAAAATGCAGACCGATGAGTTCGATCTGTTCTAATTTCGCTACTTCCGTGATGACATGTTCCAGATCGTACAAATAAATACCGAATTTGTTTTCTTCGATACCTGTAGTGATATAGTGATGGGTATGGGCATCGACATTGGGATTGATGCGAAGGGCGATCCGGGCTTTTTTGCCCAGCCGGGCCGCGATCCCGTCGATCACCTGTATTTCCGGCAGGGACTCACAGTTGAAACAAAAGATATCGTGCTGTAAGGCAAGTTCTATCTCCGCATCGCTTTTGCCGACACCGGCATATACAATAGTATCGGCCGCGAAGCCGCATTCCAGTGCCTGCCGGATTTCATTTCCGCTGACACAGTCCGCTCCCAGTCCCTGCTGGCTGATCAGTCGCAGTAACACCGGATTGGCGTTAGCTTTGACGGCATAATGAACCCGGTAACCGTAAGGGGCTGATTCGGACTTTGCCGCTTGTACTGTTTTTTTCAATAGCTCTAAATTATAATAATAGAAGGGCGTCGGTGTTTGAACCGGTATCTGAGATAACTGCATAATAAAGTGTGTTGTTGCTGAGTGAACTATTTTCAATGCTGAAGATCTTCCAGTTTATGACTGAGGTCTGTCATGGCTTTTTTCTTGTCTTCTTCTTTTACCAGGACCGAGATATTGTGTGCGCTGCCACCGTAAGAGATCATCCGGAGCGGAACTTCTTCGAGGGCTTTCAGAACCTGGGCTCCCAGTCCGGATTTACCGGCTGAAAAATCGCCGACGATACATACGATCGCCATATTGCGGTCGACCTCGATCGTACCGTATTTTTCCAGATCCTTGAGGATTTCTTCCAGATGTTCCGTACAGTCGATAGTCAGAGAGACTGCCACTTCAGAAGTTGCGATCATATCGATCGGGGTCTTCCAGGCTTCGAATACTTCGAATACTTTCCGGAGGAAACCATAGGCCAGCAGCATATTGGTCGATTTGATCTTAATCGCGGTAATCCCGCTTTTGGCAGCGACAGCTTTCACATTTTTGGCCGGACTGTCTTCGGTGATCAGTGTACCTTCGTCGTCGGGGCATAAGGTGTTTTTCAGGCGTACCGGGATATTTTCTTTTTTCGCCGGTTGTACGCTGGACGGGTGAAGGATCTTCGCCCCGAAATAAGCCAATTCGGCAGCTTCGTCGAATGACAGATGCCGGATAGCCTTCGTCCCTTCGACGATACGGGGATCATTGTTATGAAAACCGTCGATGTCCGTCCAGATCTGGATCTCTTCAGCCTTGATGGCTGCCCCTACCAGTGCGGCGGAATAGTCGCTGCCTCCTCTTTTCAGGTTGTCGATTTCGCCGTAAGCATTCCGGCAGATAAAGCCTTGGGTAATGATCAGGGGGTGGGTGTCCGGTTTGGCCAGTTCGCGTTTCAGGTTTTGCCGGATATAAAAATAATCCGGTTCGCAGTCTTTATCGATACGCATATATTCCAGGGCTGACAAAAGCGTGTTGCTCACTCCGCATTCTTCCAGGTAATAATGCATCAACGTGGTAGACATGATTTCCCCCTGTGCCAATACAGCCTTTTCCTGAAGAGGATAGAAATCCTTGTTGATAAAAGAACGCAGATAGGTGAAAATGGTTTGAATGAAGGTTTTACCTTTCTGAATATAAGCTTCTGTTTCGAATAATTCTGTGATAACGATATAGTAGTTTACTTCCAGATTCTGAATGATATGGAGAGCAGCCTGTTTTTCATTCCGGTATAAACAGTTAGAAATTTCAACCAAGGTGTTGGTGGTTCCGGACATCGCCGATAATACCACGATCTGAGATTCTCCGTTATTGATCAGTTCGGCCACTGCACGAATTCTGTCTGCACTTCCGACGGAGGTCCCTCCGAATTTTAAAACTTTCATATTTGTAAACTTTATAAACTCCAGTGTTTTCTTATTTCCGGCTGCAAAGGTGCTATATTCAAATTGATAAAACAATACTTTGTTAAGAATTAAACAACGTGATTAATTTTTGTAGAAGCTGGCTGCCACCCAATTCTTGTCTTCCCGGTAGATCGTGAAAGTCAGACCTGATTGTGCCGCTCTTTCCTGGATGAGAGGAAGGTCTTGCAGATAGAATCCGCTCATGATCAGGAGGCCCTGGGGATGAAGTTTGGCGACGTAATGGGGCATGTCTTCGAGGAGGATATTTCGGTTGATATTAGCCAGGATCACATCGAAAGGTTCTTCTGTTTCCAGCAACCGGGCATCTCCGATTTTGATGGTGATGTTGTTCAGACCGTTGGCCCGGATATTTTCCATTGCATTGTTAAAAGCCCATTCGTCGATGTCTATGCCAGTGATTTCCCGGGCTCCGGTTTTGGCAGCCATGATAGACAGGATGCCTGTTCCGCATCCCATATCGAGTACCCGTTTGCCTTCGATCCGGTCCTTGTTGTCCAGGATGGTGCGCAGCATGAGGGCAGTGGTGGAATGGTGTCCGGTGCCGAAACTCATTTTGGGTTCGATCAGGATCTCATATTCGATACCGGGGATCGGATCGTGGAATCCGGCTCTGACTAAGATCCGGTCGTCTACCGTGATGGGAGTGAAATTTTCTTCCCATACCTTGTTCCAGTCCTGGTCTTCGATTTCCTGCACCGAGGTTTCGATGTGATAGTTCCGGGTGAAAAAATCGAATACTTCCAGCCGGGTGATGGCTTGTGCATCATAATCTTTGGCAGGAATGTAGGCCGTGAATCCCTGGTCGGTATAGGAGAAACCATCGTAACCGATCGTACCCAGTTCGGAAATTAAAGCATCTGCAACCGCTTCTTCGTAAGGGTTGATGTCGAAAGTAACTTCAATATAATTCATGATTTGTTTTTTTTATTCGATAGTCATTCTGATTCTCCATTCTTTGGGGTAATAGTTATTGAGTCGGTTTCCCAGGTGTTTACACCACCCGAGCCCCTGTTCGCGATAGGTAACCAATAACCATTCTGCGGTCTTGGGCGGCACCGGGATATCTTCTTTTTTCAGGAAGGTCAGGGCGGTCATCCGATCGGTATCCAGTAGAGTACAGTTTGCTTTATTCAGTCCCTGCCAGAGGGCGAGCGAAGGCAGAAGTTTACTCTTCCGGTTGATGATTTCTGCTATTTCACAACCCTGGTAGAGGATACGCAGATTGGACTCCAGCAGTTGTATAAAGTCACTGTGCTGTTCGGGGATGACTCCTACGATATTGTCTTTGGCATAGGGCCGGTAATATTCGGGTGTTCGGATATAAGCCCGGATGTCGCCGGGGAGGAGGAGGTTTTGGGTTTTTGTATTTTTCTTCCTTTTCCCGGCCCTGAATTCTTCTCCTTCGTTTTTTTGTACCACTCCGGTAAAAAATCCTTCTCCCGGAATCCGGTGAGGATAGAAATGATAACAGTGGGCGTTTGAGTTTCCCGGGACGATTCCTGGAAAAAGAGGTGTGATTTCAATGGAACGGGCTCCGTATTTTCTGATCAATAGTTCCAGGATGGCTTCGTTTTCTCCGGGATTGTAAGTACAAGTACTGTACACCAGGAAACCACCGGGTTTGAGGCAAGGCCAGATGTCTGCCAGAATCCGTTGCTGGCGTTCACTGCAAAGTTGCAGGTTGTTTTCGCTCCATTCCTGAATGGCATTGGGGTCTTTTCTGAACATCCCTTCTCCCGAACAGGGAGCATCTACGACGATGATATCGAAAGCACCTTTCAGATTGTGAAAATCTGCCGGATCGTTGTTGGTGACGACTACATGGGAAGCTCCCCATTTGATCATATTTTCTTTTAAAATACCGGCCCGGGAACGGATAACTTCGTTGGATACCAAGAGGCTGTCGGAGGAAAGCCGGGAAGCGATCAGGGTAGATTTGCCACCTGGTGCGGCACACAGATCCAATACTCTTACCGGATGAGCCGGCAGGATCTGTCCGAATATATGATGTAAAAACATCGAAGAAGCTTCCTGTACATAGTAGGTCCCGCTATGTAAACAAGGGTCCAGGGTGAAAACGGGGCGGCTCTTCAAATAATAAGCCGATTCGCACCAGGTTACAGGTAAACCGATTTGCTCGTCGGAGAATAACCGGGAAATAGGGACGGGTTTACCCGGGTTCAGCCGGATACTGACAGGAGGCTCTGTTTGCAGGGCTGTAAAGAAAGCTTCTGCCTCTTCCGGTAGAAGTTTTCTCATGCGTTCTTCGAACAGAGCGGGTAAAGTGTTCATGTTTTTACGTATATTTGCAGATAGTTGTATCCTATAGGATGTGGTTCGGCAAAATCAATCAAACCCGTTTGTTTGTTTTTGCACTCACCTTTCACTATAGCGGTGTACAAAGATAATTGATTTTAGGTAAGTTATGATTGAAGTTAAAGAAGATTATAGTCTGAAAGCATATAATACGTTTGATATCGATGTCAAATGTAAATATTTTGTCGAAAGTGACGAGGAAGAAGTGCTTCGGGCTTTTGTGGCCGATTATGAATGGGAGCCGTCGGAGGTGTTGATTTTGGGAGGAGGAAGTAATTTCCTTTTCACGGAGGATTTTGCCGGTACTGTTTTTTATCCGGCCATGCGGGGAAAAGAGAAGATAAAGGAAAATGAGGAAGAGGTGTGGGTGAGGATAGGTGCTGGAGTAGAATGGGACGATTTTGTGGCCTGGACAGTGGAACAGGGATGGGGGGGAGTAGAAAATCTTTCTTTTATTCCGGGGCATGTCGGAGCAGCTCCTGTGCAGAATGTCGGGGCCTATGGCATGGAAGCCGGCGAGCGGATCGACCGGGTGGAAGCGATAGCCCTGGATAAGGCTACCCGGGTGGAAATTGCAGGGAAAGATTGCCGTTTCGCTTATCGGGATAGTATTTTTAAACGAGAGTGGAAAAATCAATATATCATTACCCGGGTGGTATTCCGGTTGTCTAAAAAGCCGGAGTTTCGCCTGGATTACGGAGCCTTGCGGAGCGAGCTTGAAAAGATGGGGGGAGAAGTGAATTTGACGAATATCCGGCAGGCGGTGATCCGGATTCGCCGTTCTAAATTGCCGGATGTGGCGGAGATTCCCAATGCAGGGAGTTTTTTTAAAAATCCTATGGTCAGACGGGAGCAGGCCGATCGGCTTTTGGCGGAATATCCCGGAATGCCTGTCTATGAGGTCGATGATGCTTGTTGTAAGTTGGCTGCCGGCTGGCTGATCGAACAATGTGGCTGGAAAGGACGTACCTTGGGGAAGGCCGGGGTACATGACAAACAGGCTTTAGTATTGGTGAATCAGGGGGGAGCCAGTGGTATCGAGATTACCCGTCTGGCGAATGAAGTCCGGAAAAGTGTATTCATGAAATTCGGAATCTGGATAGAACCCGAAGTCTATGTGATTTGATGAATACCGGAAACAGGAAATGAATGAAGTGAAAAACAAAAAGCTATGGTGACAAAGTATGAAGAGAAAGTAAAAATCTACAACCACTATACCAATTATAAAGGCAGGTTGTTTGTGAAAACTTTGTGTGATTTGTTCAACGATGCGGCCGAGGTACAGACCGAACTATATAAGGTGGATGTGGATACCTTGAATGCACAAGGGTTTACCTGGATGTTGCATCGTCTGCATATCCTGCTCCATAAGATGCCTTTAAAGGAAGAAATCGTGACTATCGAGACCTGGCCTTCGGGGATCGACCGGCTGTTTGCCCTGCGTGACTACCGGATGTTCCGGGAAGACGGGGAAGAATTGGTACGTGCCACTTCTGAGTGGATGTATATCGATATGAAACGGAGAAGACCTTTGCGTTTGCCGGAAAATGTCATTGCCATGAGTACGGAGCATAACATTCCTAAATTGGTACTGTCTCCTTTGCTGGATGAGAAGGAATTCGGTGGCGAGAGACAAGGAATGCGCCATTTTACAGCGACCTTCGATAATATCGATTTTAACGGCCACGTGACTCAGGCGTCGTATGTCCGCTGGATTACCAATTCGCTGCCTTTCGAGTTTTTAAAAAAGCATGTGTTGACAGAAATTGAAGTAATCTATGCCCATGAGATTATGCCGGATAGTCAGATTCATTCCGCTTATCGCATGGAAGAACGGGGTGAAAATGAAGTGATCGTTTGGCATGAGGTGAAAGACGAAGCCGATCACTTGACACATTGCCAGGCTAAAACGGTGTGGATGAAGCAGGGATAGAGTTGATGAGTTGAAGAGTTACTGAGTTGAAGAGTTACTGAGTTACTGAGTTACTGAGTTATAGAGTTACTGGGTTGAAGAGTTATGGAGTTAGTAAGTTATAGGGTAGTTGGGGTTTAATGGTAAGTTGTTGATTTATAATGTAAACTCGGTAGGTGGCGATGTTTTTATTTTGATTTCCCTTTCTCGTTTTGTTTTCATCTCGTCATTTCATCCCTCTCCTCATTACCTCAATACCTTAACAACTCTATAACTTAGTAACTCTATAACTCAGCAACTCAGTAACTCTTCAACTCAGTAACTCTTCAACTCAGTAACTCTTCAACTCTTAAAAAGGCAGATCGTCGGCTTCGGGCATTGGGGGGATATCCTCTACGCGATATTCCGGTACGGGAATATTTGCCGGATTCTGGGGTTCTACTTTTTCAATCCGCCAGCCTTCGAGATTGGTAAAATAAGATACTTGTCCTTTATTTTCCCATTTTCTGCCCCGGATATTGAAATATACTTTAATGTTTTCGTTTAAATCGATATTTTCGAGCAGGTCACACCGATCCTGTATCAACTGTACTTTTACGAAGTCATTCCATTGTGAGTTTTTTTCGTTCTCTACCTCGATGACAAATTCCCTTTTTTGGAACCGGTCACTGATATGTTGGGTTTCTTCTTTGAAAATCAGTTTCCCGACTATTTCGTAATTCATGTATGTGGAGTTTTTTTCTTTGATTTAGCTAATTAAAAAGTGAAACCCGGGGATATAACCTCGGGTTCACGTTGCAGTTCCCTGTAGGGAGATTATTTTTGATCAGCTTCTTTAGCGTCCGGATTGACGATATCCAGCAGTTCGACTTCGAAAATCAGGGTTTCATTCGGTCCGATAGAGCCGTTTCCTCTTGGGCCATAAGCCTGATCCGACGGGATAAAGATTTCCCATTTCGATCCGACAGGCATTTGCTGTAAAGCAGTCGTCCATCCCGGGATTACCCGATTCAAAGGAAATTCTACCGGTTCACCTCTTTTGATAGAAGAATCGAATTCGGTTCCGTCGATCAAGGTACCTCTGTAATGTACTTTAACCATATCGGTTGCAGCAGGTTTTGCACCTTCTCCTTTTTTGATGATCTTGTATTGGATACCGTTAGCTAAAGTATCTACGCCGGATTTCTTTGCATTTTCTTCCAGGAATTTCTTTCCTTTTTCTGCATTCTCCGTTGCTTTTTTCATAGCCACTTCCTGCATGAATCCGTTCAGGAACATTTGGATTTCGCGTGGGTCTTTTCCCACTTCTTTTTTAGCTATAGCTGAATTTAAACCAGCGATCAAAGCTTCGCGGTTAACGTCGGAGAAACCCATTTGTTGTAGGCCTGAGCCGTACATGTAACCGATATAAAAACTGGCTGAGTCGGCCGTTGTTTTCAAAGAAGCAGAGGTTTGTGTCATGGAACCGCTGTTGTTACAGCTGATAGCCATAGCGCCTACTGCCAGAGTAAGTAGTAAATTTTTAGCTTTCATGTTTTGAATTTTATTGAATTAAATTTTGATGTTTTAGATAATAGCCAACAGTTCGACATCGAAGATCAGGGTTTCGTTCGGTCCGATCGACTGTCCTGCGCCGTGTGCGCCATAAGCCAGTTCGGAAGGAATATAAAGCTGCCATTTCGATCCAACAGGCATCAATTGCAGGGCTTCTACCCATCCGGCGATCACTCCGCTTACCGGGAATTCTGCCGGCTCGTTTCTGCGGATAGATGAATCGAAAACGGTACCATTGATCAGACGACCTTCATAATGACACTTTACCGTATCCGAAGCTTTGGGTTTCGGGCCATTGCCAGCGGTCAGGATTTTATATTGTAATCCGCTCGGAAGTGCAACTACGCCTTCTTTTTTCTTATTTTCTGCCAGGAACTTTTCGCCTTCAGCTTTTGCCTCTTTCCCTTTTGCTTGCTGGAGTTTGTCAAAATAATCCTGTAAGATATTATTGGCTTCATCCGGCATGATTTCCGGCATTTTGCCACTGAATACGACATTCAGACCGTCGATAAATGCTTCTGCATTGATCGTGGTCACTCCGGAAGAAATCAAATTGCTGGCAATGCTAAGTCCTAAGCTGTAGCTGACTTTGTCAAGTTCGTCTGTGTATTTCATTCTTTATCTATTAATTATTAATCGCGCAAAGATACACTAAAATGGTAAAAAGTAAAAAGTTAAAACTAAAAAGTGTTTGAATAAACACTTGTCTGTTTTACGTAAACTTTTCCTCTTCAGTTTCCCTTTCCCACTCAATTCTTTTATTCCTCCCCTCTTTTCCCCCTCCTCTTTCTTTTTTCGCCTATCGCTTATAGCCTATCGCCTTTTACTTTTTACCTTTTTATCTGTCCATCGCTCAAGCAGATCTTCGAATCTGACATGTCTGCCAGTTCCGTGTCGTGAGTGACGATAACAAAAGTTTGTCCTAATTCGTCGCGTAAGGAGAAAAATAACTTGTGCAGTTCGTTTTTAGTATGGGTATCCAGATTGCCCGAAGGTTCATCGGCCAGGACCACTTTGGGTGAATTGATCAGGGCTCTGGCAACGGATACCCGTTGTTGTTCTCCTCCCGAGAGTTCTGACGGTTTATGAGAGATACGGTCTTGCAATCCCATTAATTCCAACAACCCGAGTGCTTTTTTTTCAGCCTCTTTCCGGGTGGTTCCTTTGATCCAAGCCGGCATACATACGTTCTCCAAAGCAGTGAATTCCGGTAGTAGATGGTGGAACTGAAAAACAAAACCGATATTATTATTTCGGAAATTTGCTAATTTATTGGCTGAATAGTGAGCGACGTTGTCCTGTTCATACCACACCTCTCCTTCATCCGGATAGTCTAAGGTGCCTATAATATGTAGCAAGGTGCTTTTTCCGGCTCCGCTAGCTCCGACGATTGTCACAATTTGTTTTTCGGGAATGACCAGATCGATGCCTTTTAAAACCTGTAGTGTACCGTAACTTTTTTTGATATTTTTGACCTCAATCATTCAATTTCTTTTAATTTTCGCTGTAAAGATAGGGAATAAAGTCAAAATAATATTTAATTTCGTGTGGAAAACGTCCCATTAAATTAGTCGAAAGTTTATAAAGTCCATAAAGTTTATAAAGTCCACGAACCCACGGGGAATTGACAATTGACAGATAACAATTGACAATGAGAAAATCCACTGGAAAATTCTATTATATTATCTAAAAAACAGTGCTTTATCTTTCATTCCTTTTCCCATTTATCTTTACTTATTCCTTTTTCGATGGAAGCGAAGCTTCCAAATATTTGTCAATTGTCAATTGTCATCTGTCAATTATTCTTTTGGCGGATTTTCCGCCAAAAGAATGGGACGTTTTATGATACGTTTAGTTTATTTATTAGCAGTCAGTTATCTGTTGTTTTGTGGTTTTAGTGGTAAGCAGGAGGGGGGAGCTTTGGATTCGGCTTTGTATGTCTTGAAAGACAAGGCTTATGAGCATATTTCCAGGGGCGAATATCAGGAGACGGAAAGGGTTTGTCAGGAGATTTTACAAAATACCGTTTGGGGAGGACAAGCCTGGTTGCGTACGTATGCGCTGATTTATCAGGGACAAGCGCGGATCATGCTGGGCAAAACACAGGAGGGATTACAGGATTTGCTCGAGGCGAAACGATTGGCTGAGACACAACATAATGATTCGGCACTTTGTTCGGTGTATAACGGACTTGGGTTGTACGAACAAAATGTCAATTGTGACTATTACCGGTCTTTGAATTATTACCGGGAAGGTTGTGATATCGCCGAGCGTTGCGGACACCAATTGTTGTATAGTTTGTTGGTTGCTAATATAGCAGAAGTACTGACTTTAAGAAATGAAGAGACCGGATTGGAATATGCAGAGAAATGTTATCTGCTGGGCCGGCAGAATAATGAGCCTTATCTGATCTATTGCGGGGCGATTTCTATGGCCCGGAATCTTTGTCTCAACCGGAAGATGGAAGAGGCCTGGAGATATACCCGTGAAGCGGATCGGTTGAGTAAACGTTATGACTTTGAAAATCGTTCGGATATTTATAATACTTACGGTGAGATAGCCTGGGAATCTGGAGATTATGTGAAGGCTGAACTGTATTATGAGCAGGCGATCCGGGAGCATGGCTTTTCACAGGCTGCTTATATCGTATCTACTTATGTCGGCTATGGACGGGCGCTGATCGCTCAGAAAAAATACAAGTCTGCCTTGGAAAAATTACTGACCGGGAAAGAGATCTCTGAAAAAAATATCACTTCATTATTCCGGCGTGAGGTCTACCTGTTGCTTTCGGCCTGTTATGATCGGTTAGGTGAGTCAAAAGAAGCATTGGAATATTATAAAAAGTATACGACTGAATCTTTTCGTTTGTATAACGAAGACAAAGAAAGGACAGAGAAGGAGCTGATGGTGAGGTATGAGACAGAGAAACGAAATAAGGAATTGGCTCAAAAGAGTATGTTGTTACAAAAGGAACAGAATCGGGTGATGGCTTTGGTCGGGATCACTTTTGTCGTCTTGATCATCGTTTTACTGCTCTATATCAATTATCGGAAGAAAAATCGATTATACAAACAGATTGTTCGGGAAAGTGTGGATTGGCTGGCAAAGGAAAGACAGTTTTCCAGGCAGATTGCAGAACAGGAGAAACAATTGCAGGAATTGACCGGTAAGGGCGGGTCTGCTGAAGGGGTACGTTATTCCGGTTCTTCGCTGAATAAAGATAGCCAGCAGGAGTTATTCGGCCGCTTGGAGCGTTTAATGCAAAACGACCAGGTGTATAAAAATAGTTTATTCACCCGGGAAAAAATGGCCGAATTACTGGGTACTAACCGTACCTATCTTTCGCAGACCATCAATGAACAAACCGGATTGACTTTTACGCATTATATGAATAAATATCGGATCGAAGAAGCCCGGAGAATATTGGCAGATCTACAAGACGATACTCCGATAAAAGCGATTGCTGCCGATTTGGGATTTAGTTCGGTGACTACTTTTTACACTCTTTTTAAAGCTGTCGTTCAGATGTCACCGGACCAATATCGAAAACATGCCCGCTCGCTGAGAGAAAAATAAGTCTTAAAGAAATGCAAAAATTGTCCATGTAAATTCGTACGATTTTTGCATTTTAACATTTATTTTTTACAAAAAAAGCAATTGCTGATTTTGGAATCACTTTGATAATAAGGTGTTCGTTGGATTTATTTTTCTTTGTTCTACTAAATCATTTTTAAGAATTTATTATGAAGACAATGTTAAGGACTATGAAAAATGGATTTTATCTCCTGGGCGGGCTATTCCTTTTAGCCGGAGCCTGTGCTGCGCCTGATTCGTATCGGCTGGTTGGAAATTTGAGCGGGTTGGAGGATGGCACCAAAATGCTTTTGGTGCCGGCGGCAACACATAAACAAGAGAAGCCTATCGGTGAAGCTGTGGTGGAAGATGGAAAATTTGTTTTTGAGGGGCAGTTGTCCGAGCCGCGGTTATTGAATCTGCAGGCAGAGGGGAAACAGTTATATTATGCTTTCATGCTGGAAAACGGTGAGGTTACTATAACAGGTGAAGCCGTCACTACAACCAATGGAGATCGGGAAATGGTGACACTGAATAAGGCGGTTGTTGCGGGTAGTAAGGCAGATCGGGAATTCCGGGAGAAAATAGCTTTCCGGCAGGAGTTGAATAAAGCTTATACTCGATTGCACCAAAAATATGAGGATATAAGGCGGCAGTTGGGAGAAGCCCGCCGTACCGGAAATGCTGTGAAGATAGATTCACTGAATCAAACTGAAGAGATGAAGGCTTATGCCAGAGACGAGAAGGCTTTCTTTACTCAGGTAGAAGAGCAGACTATGGCTTCGATTAAAGCGAATAAAGATAGCTATTGGGGACCTCTGTTGATGCTGTACTGCTTTAATTATTTTACCGAGGATCCTGCTCAGGTCGAACTTTACAATAGTTTTCCGGAAGAAGTACAAAATGGCTACTACGGGCAGTTATTGAAGAAAGAGTTGCTCCCGGAGAATCTGGTCGGCAAACGTTTACCGGCTTTTTCTGCTCCTGACCGGAATGGAAATGTACACTCCGACAGTGATTTGCGTAAGGGTAAAAAATGTGTTTTGATCGATTTTTGGGCATCCTGGTGTGGCCCTTGCCGGCGGGAGATTCCGAATTTGAAGAAAATTTATGATGTATATGCTGACAAGGGCCTGGAAATCATTAGTATATCTATCGATAAGGAGGATAAAGCCTGGCAGAAAGCTTTGGATGAGGAGCAGTTGCCCTGGCCTAATTTAATCGATCGGCAGGAGTTGTTCGGAGAGCAGTTTTACGGGCGTACGATCCCGGCTATTTTTCTGGTTACCGAAGACGGAATCGTAAAGTATGATAAACTGCGGGGGCAAGCGTTGTCCGATAAAATTGCCGAAATATTGAACTAACCGATGCTTACTATAAAACTTATGAAAATGAAAAAAAATGTCCAAAACAAAAGTTACCGGAGAGGGTGGCGTTTGTTGGCTGTGGTCAGTATGCTTTTGTGCTTACCTTTATTACAGCTGAAGGCCCAGGAAATGCGAACGATTACCGGGCTTGTTGTCGATCAGAAGGGAGAAATACTGCCCGGAGCTACAGTGAAGGCGGTACAAGCTCCGGGAGTGAAAACCCTGATCGCTACTTCGACCGATCTCGATGGAAAGTTTAAGTTGAATATTCCGTCGGAGGTTACTCAGATTGAAGTTACTTTTGTCGGGTATAAAAACCAACAGGTAGCCCTGAAGGGGAAGACCGATTTTAAGATTGTGCTGACAGAAGATACCCAGGAGATGGAAGAAGTGGTGGTAACCGGTATGTTCACCCGTAAAGCGAATAGTTATACCGGTTCGGTCACTACCATCAAAGGGGATGAGTTGAAAACGGTTGGGAATGGCAATGTCTTATCCAGTTTGAAAAATATAGATCCTTCTTTTCTGATGGTTGAAAATCTGGAGGTAGGTTCGAATCCCAATGCGACACCTGATTTTCAGATGCGTGGACAGACCGGATTTACCGAGGTAGCCAGTGAATATCAGGAAAATCCGAATCAACCGTTGTTTATTTTGGATGGATTCGAGACGACACTGACGAAAATTATGGACCTCGATATGAACCAGGTACAGAGTGTTACTTTGCTGAAGGACGCTACTGCTAAGGCGATTTATGGGTCGAAAGCGGCTAATGGTGTGGTGGTGGTAGAAACCATCCGCCCGGAAAAAGGGAAAATGAAGATTACCTATACCGGAAGTCTGGATATCGAAGCCCCGGATTTATCCAGTTATGACTTGTGTAATGCCGAAGAAAAACTGCGGGCGGAATATCTGGCCGGATTCTACACTTCTTCGACAGGATCTGCCACAGAACAGATGAATCTGGACAAAAGATATACGACTGTAGCCAGTGCTATTGCAGCCGGTGTCGATACGTACTGGCTGGATAAACCTTTACGGGTGGGTGTCGGCCAAAAACATTCTCTTTATCTGGAAGGAGGGGACGACTATATGCTGTATGGGATCGATCTGAGTTATAACAATGTGGCCGGAGTGATGAAAGGGTCGAACCGGAATACCCTGAGCGGAGGGATTACATTTTCGTATAAATATAAAGATTTATTGTTCCGGAATAAGTTTACGATCGACGATAATACATCGAATGATTCACCTTATGGTTCGTTCAGCGATTATGCTTACCTGAATCCTTATAACCGTTTGCATGACGAGGATGGAGAAATGGAAGATTCCTGGACGGGTTTGGTGACCGAATATAATTATCTGAAAAATGGCCTGATCAATACCCGGTTTGAAGACAGATACACGACGTTTACCGAAAATTTTTATGCCGAATACCAGGCGTTGCAAAATCTGCGTCTGACTGCCCGGTTCGGTTTGACGAAAAAGAACTCCGGTTCGGAAGATTATTATCCTGCCGGACATACCAATTTTGTCAGTTATACAGGGGATAATTTGTATAAGCGGGGTAGCTATTCCACCTATTCCCGTAAAGATAATAACCTGAGTCTGGATTTGGGGGCGGCTTATTCGATCTCAAAATTGAGGCATACGCTTTTTTTGAATGCCCAATACAGTATGAGCCGGGCGAAATATGACTATTATACGGTTGCTGTGCAGGGATTGGCCAATGATAATATGGATCATATTTCGATGGGGGTAGAATACAAGAATACCAAACCGACCGGTAGCGAAGGGATTACCCGGGACATGGGGTTCACCGGTTCTTTAAACTATTCTTTCGACGATCGTTATTTGTTGGATGTCAATTACCGGTTGAACGGTTCTTCCGATTTCGGGACCAATAACCGTTGGGGACATTTTTATTCCTTCGGTTTGGGTTGGAATCTGCATAAAGAGAGTTTCTTCAGTGATATAGAATGGATCGAGCGGATAAAATTCAGGGCCTCGACAGGTTATACCGGGTCGCAGGGTTTTAATTCTTATGATGCTATTGCAACCTTGAATTATTACCAAAGTGCTTATCAGGGCGAATTGGGGTCTTATTTGATGGGATTGGCTAATCCTGATCTGGCCTGGCAAAAGAAATACGACAATAATATCGGTGCGGATCTGAGTTTTTTGCAGGGAGCGGTGAATGTGCGTTTCGATTATTATGTTTCGACGACCAAAGGGACGATCACTTCGGTGACGACTCCGCCTTCTATGGGATTCTCTTCTTACATGGCTAATTTGGGTGAAGTGGAAAACAAAGGTTGGGAAGTGTACCTGAACGGCCGGATTTGGAGAGATACGCCAAGCCGGAGTTATGTGAATTTTTATGCGTCGGCGGCTGCCAATAAAAATATCCTCAAGAAAATATCTAATTCATTGAAAGCATTGAACGATAGCACGGATGAAGAGTACGACTCGTCTTCTGCTACCTCGGTACCTGTCCGTTACGAAGAAGGCCAGTCGATGAGTACGATCTGGGTAGTGAAATCTTTGGGTATCGATCCTCAGACCGGGAAAGAGGTGTTTGTGAAGAAAGACGGTTCGCTGACTTACGATTGGAGTAGTTCCGATTTTATTGCCGGCGGAGATACCCGTCCGAAGGTGTCCGGTAATTTCGGAATCAATATGGAGTATCATGGGTTCGGATTGAATGCGGGTTTTACCTGGCGTCTGGGTGGACAAATGTACAATACGACCTTATTGGACAAAGTGGAGAATGCTAATGTACATTATAATGTCGATCGGCGGGTTTTCACCGGACGTTGGAGCGAACCGGGACAATTGGCCCGGTTCAAGTCGATTACGGACGACTCCGATACTAAACCTACGAGTCGGTTTGTAGAAGATTATAATTTGCTGACATTCTCTTCTTTGAATGTTTATTATGATTTCCGGGAGTGTCGTTTCATGGAAAAAAGTTTTCTGCAACGCATGAAAGCCACATTTTATATGAATGATATCGCTACTATTTCGTCGGTGAAAACGGAACGCGGAACTTCTTATCCGTTTGCCCGTTCGTTCTCTTTCTCATTACAGGTAACTTTTTAAACAGGACAGCTATGAATAAATTAAGATACAATGTGAGCTTTTGGCTCGGTGCCTTGCTTCTTTTCGTGATGGGAGGATGTTCGGATTATTTCGATGTACGTCCGAAATCGCAAGTGCTCGCCGACGAACTTTTTTCTACGGAAAATGGTTTCAGTGACCAATTGATCGGCGTGTATAAAAGATTGGCTTTGACCTCTTTGTATGGACAGGAAATGACCTTCGGGTTAGCCGAAGCCTTGACACAAAATTATGATCTGACAACAGGAAGTGAGTATTATGAGGCAGGTCTTTACAATTATGAGAATACGGCGGTGAAGAATAAGATTACTACGGTATGGTCTCAGATGTATACGGCGATTGCCAATCTGAACATTATGCTGGAATATATCGATAAAGATCCATCGATGTTCAGTGGGGATAATTATCGCATATACAAAGGGGAAGCTTTGGGATTGCGTGCTTTTCTGCATCTGGATTTGTTGCGGATGTTCGCTCCTTCGTATGCCTCGAATGCACAAGCTCCAGCCATCCCTTATGTAACGACTTATTCTACAGCGGTGACTCCGCAGTCGACTGTCGATAAAGTGCTGGACTATGTCATCGCGGATGCCCGGGAAGCACTCAGTCTGCTGGAAACCGATCCGTTGTTTCTGGCGGATAGTCTGGAGGCTTATACTTATCGGAACGATCGTTCCTATCGGTTTAATTATTATGCCGTTGCAGCAACTTTAGCCAGGGCTTATCAATGGAAGGGAGGGGCCGATAATCTGGCACAGGCGTTGATCTATGCCCGGAAAGTAATCGAGGAGAAAAAATTTTCCTGGGTACATTACACTTCTATCACTTCGTCGAATGCTTATGAAAGGGATTTGTTGTTCGCTTCCGAACTACTGTTCCGTTTGAATGTTCTCGATATGGACGATATTATCGAGCCTTATTTTAAAGAACAGACCGATAAGACGAAAAAATTATCTCCTTCCGAGGAAATGTGGGACGATATTTACGAAGTTTCGACTAAAGCGTATGGGCAGGATTGGCGGCATACTTATCATTGGACTTACAGTGGCAGTACTCCTTACCTGTCTAAATTCTGGCAATATGAGAACGGTACATATAAAAATTTTATGCCTGTTTTGCGTTGGTCCGAAATGTATTATATTGCTGCCGAAGCTTCACTGAATACCGATTCCCGGCAGGCTGTCCGTTATCTCAATACCGTTCGGAATAACCGGTATCTTGATTTCGACCCGTTGGATGAAAACTTGGCGGTGACGCAGATTCAAAATGAGATCTATAAAGAATACCGGAAGGAATTGGTGGGGGAAGGACAATTGTTTTACTACTATAAGCGCTTGAATTTTGCTTCTATTCCCGGTTCGGCGGTCAGTGGTAGCGATGATATCTATGTTTTGCCGATGCCGGAAAATGAGGTTGAATTCGGTAACCGGCAATGATTGTAAAACTGATAAATAGGATTGTTATGATAAAATATATATTACTGGGAATTTTGGGATTACTCTTGTTGAATTCCTGCGAAAATGATGATTTTGTTTGGGGGGAAGAAGATTTTGCCCGGATCGTCGGCCCGGAGATCTGGACCAGAAATACGGATTCTATGACTTTTACATTTTCGGTTTATCCGGAAGAGATAAAAGAATTTGCTGTAGCGACTTGTGTCGTGATACAAGGAAAAGTGGCAGATTATGACCGGACGGTGAAATTGGCTGTCGATCTATCGAAAACTACCGCACAGGCATCCGATTATTCACTGCCCCAGGAAGTGATATTGAAAGCGGGGCAGGATTCGGTGGGTTTCGATATCCTGCTTTTCCGGACGGAAGCGATGCAAACCAAAGAGGTGCGTCTTCAGGTGAAGATAGATGGCTCCGGTGATCTGCAACCGGGAGTCGATGCGTGGTCTGCTTTGACTATCGTCTGGAACGATAAAATTACCAAACCGGGTAATTGGGAGGATTTGACCGAATTTTTCGGTGACTATAGCGAAACCAAATATCGGTTTATTATTTCGACTTTGGGTGTCAGTCAGTTCACCTATGGAGAAGCGGAGGGGATGACTTGGGGAGAAATGTGGAACTATCGTTTACAGATGGTCGCTGCGTTGGAAGAATATAACGCCACTCATTCCGAGAATATGAAGGATGAAAATGGGGCAGTCGTTTCTTTTTAAAATATAAAAATAGCATATCATGAGAAGAATGAAATATAAAATCGGGGCTTTTTGCCTTTTGGTGATAGGACTTTGGGGCTGTCTGGAGGATAAAGGCGTGTATGATTACGACTTTGATGTGGCACCTGAAATAAAGATAGATATGGTTGGAACGGATAAAACCGAACTATTCCGGACCTGGGAAATCGGGGATACCATTCATTTTACGCCCCGGGTTACCTATAGTAAACCTGAAAATCTGATATACCGCTGGTTTGTTATGGATTCCGATTATAAACCGGAAACGGTGGGTAATACGACGGTGTATCCCCCGGCCGATACTATTTCCCGTACGCTCGATCTGAATTATGTGGTGAGTCTCGAGGCTGGAAAAGCTTATCAGGTGTGGATGATGGCCAAAGATACGGTATACAATACGATGGGATTTTTTCTGGCAAGATCGTATCTGACTCTTCCTCAGGCGGGTTCTAAGAGCGGAATTTATTGTTTGCAAGAAAAAGAAGGCCGGGTGGATGTCGATGTTTTCGGCTCGAAGAGGACTTTGATTTTCAGTGGATCACAGGCTGAAGAATATTGGCACGAACAAAATTATTGGAGTGGTTTACATCCGGAACATCCTTTGGACGGTGAGGCTAAGATGATTTTTTATTCTACAACAGGAAATTGGTATTATATCCTGACCGGCCAGGAGGCTCTGCGTTGTTCACCTGCGAATATGGTGATTATGGACACCTGGAACGATATGTTTTATTCCGCTCCTGAATACGGTCCTGAGGCGATGATGTGTGTGAATAATTGTGATTTCCTGATCAATAACGGAAAGTTGCATTGTTTGTATATCCAGAGTGCCGGTGACCGGAAGTTTCCGGTGGCGATGAGCGGCACGTATGATCTGGCTCCTTACCTGGCTTCGGCTACGGTTGCGAGGTGGGGGGCTGTGACCGGGGCTATCGGGGCTTATCAGGTTGTTTTCGACAAAGAACAGAACGGTTTCCGGCCTTTCTTCAACCGGGCCTCGTCATTGAGCCGTTTTAGTGAAGCGGATGCTGAAGCGGCATTCGATGTGAACCATATGAACGGAGAGTTGGTATATTCGGCCACCGTAAACGGAGGAGAGACGATGGCGGTGATGAAACGTGACGGTGGATATTGGATGGATGTGGCTTGTTTCTACAATGTCGTGGATAATGGAAAGCTGGCTCGTTATTCCCGTTCCTTGGCCGGATGTGAAAATTTAGACCGGGCTACTTGTTTTACTTCGACTAATGCAGGTTCTGTTTTGTTTTATTCGGTCGGTAATACTTTGTATTCTTATAGTTATACTACCGGGCAAACGGAATCTGTAAAAGTGTGGAACTCGGATGACGACGACGAAGTCATTACTTGTCTGTATATGATCGGAACGGGGGGATTCCCGACAGCCGGACGTGTTTTGTGGGCTGCCGTATGGAATGAAAAAACTCAGGAAGGAAAGATCGTAGAATTTGAAGTGAGTCCTACTACCGGAAAGATTGAAGACATGTACGGACCGATGTTCGGAGGGCCGGCCAATAGTCCGAGTATCTTCCCCGGTTTCGGTAAAGTGATCTCGATGACACAAACGATTTAGGCTGGGAAACAGACGTTGGGGGAAAGGTGTGTTAGTAAACGTTACAGAGGGAGCATGAGACAGGTTATCCTCCGTAACGTTTACCCCCTCTGTAACTTATGTTTGTAAAACTGAATTTTTCAAAAAAAGTTTGACTATATGAAATTTAATATTACTTTTGCAGCGTCAAAAACCGGCACGCGGGCGTGGTGGAATTGGTAGACACGCTAGACTTAGGATCTAGTGTCGCAAGACTTGGGGGTTCGAGTCCCTTCGCCCGTACAAAAGTAGGGAAGCCACCTTATGCGAGGTGGCTTTTTTCTGATTGAGAAGAGAGTTAGTCATATATAATAACAATTGCTATAATTCAAGAATGGCATGAATATAACGAAAAACCAGATCGACGATCTGAATGCAACCATTAAGATCGAACTAGGTAAAGAAGATTACGCCGGCCGCGTAGAGAAAGCATTGAAAGATTATCAGAAGAAAGTAGTAGTAAACGGCTTCCGTCCAGGAAAAACTCCGATGGGAATTGTGAAAAAAATGTACGGAAAATCTTTATTGGTAGATGAAATCAATAAAGTTTTGGGAGAATCGTTGAATAACTACATCAAGGAGAATAACCTTCAGATTCTGGGTGAACCGCTTCCGAACGAGACTGAACAGAAGGAACTGAACCTGGAGGATGAAAATTTCGAATTCCTGTATGATATCGCTTTGTCTCCTGAGGTGAATGCCAAAATGAGCAAACGTGAAAAAATACCTTTCTATACCATCAAAGTTGACGATGAAATGATCGACAAACAGATCGAAAGCATCTGTAAAAACAACGGTAACATGATCGCTGTAGATGAGATCGAAGGTACCGAATACCTGAAAGGGGAATTGATCGAATTGGACGCTGACGGAAATGTGAAAGAAGGAGGTATCAAAAACGAAGATGCTTCGATGTCGGTATTCCACATGAAAGATGAAGAAGCTGTAAATGCTTTCAAGGGTAAAAAAGCAGGTGAGGAAGTGAAGTTCAATGCAGTGAAAGCATACCCGAACAAGACCGATTTTGCTGCTATGTTGGGTGTAACGAAAGAAGAAGCCGAACATGCCGGTGAAAACTATTGTTTTATCGTCAAAGAAATCAAACGTTATATCGATGCAGAAGTAAACGAAGAATTGTTTACTAAATTGTATGGGGAAGGAGTGGTCAAAGATGCAGCGGATTTCCGTAATCGCGTGAAGGCAGATATCGAAAATCAGCTGAAAGGACATTCTGAATACCGCTTTACCATCGATGCCAAAGAAAAACTGATAAAGAAAAATGAAGATGTCGTTCTGCCCGAAACTTTCCTGAAAAGATGGATTGTGGCTGTCAATGAAAAGATGACTCCTGAAGAAGTGGAGAAAGATTTCGAAGGCTACCGGGATGAATTTAAATGGCAGCTGGTGAAATCGGCTATCGTGAAAGATTATGATGTGAAGGTGGAAGCCGAGGATATGAAACGGGAAGGACGCCAGATCGCTGCTGCCCAGCTGCAACAATACGGGTTATACGGATTGACTGACGAACAGCTGGACGGATTTGCAGCTAAATTGCTGGAAGATGAAAAACAGCGTCAGCATCTGTATGAAAGAGCTTTAGATAACAAAGTCTTCGACGTGATCCGGGAAAACGTGAAGCTCGAAGAACAAGAGATTTCTATGGCTGATTTCGAAAAATTATTCCAGAAATAAGATTTTAGGAAATAATATGGGAAAAGCCTTGCTATGCAGGGCTTTTTTCTTTAAACACCCGGAGGGGAACGGGATATGAAGGAGGTTTGCGCGTGAGCATGTATCAGACTCATATATTGAAAAATGGATTGAAGGTCATTCATCAGCAGGTGGACGGTAAAGCTGCCTGGTGTGGATTGATTATCGGTGTCGGTAGCCGGGACGAGCGCCCGGAAGAAGAGGGGATCGCTCATTTTATCGAGCATGTGATTTTTAAAGGGACGGAGAAAAGAAAAGCCTTTCATATCCTGAGCCGTATAGAAGATGTGGGAGGAGAACTGAATGCTTATACGACGAAAGAAGATACTTGTATTTATGCTTCCTTCCTGGCCAGGGATTATGAACGGGCTTTGGAATTGTTCGCTGATATCGTGTTTCATTCGGTATTTCCCGAAAAAGAGATAGAGAAAGAAAAAGAGGTGGTGATCGATGAGATCAATTCTTACAAAGATAGTCCGGGCGAATTGATTTTCGACGATTTCGAGGAACTGATTTATCCGGATTATCCGATCGGTAGAAATATCCTGGGAAGCGAGAAGGCGGTAAAAGGCCTCCGGCGGGACGATATTATCGATTTCGTCAAACGGAATTACCGGCCGGGAAGAATGGTGATCAGTTCGGTCGGGGATATTCCTTTCGATAAACTGGTCCGCCTGATTGAAAGATATTTCGGAGATATTCCCGGGGATCCGGCTGTATTGGTTCGTGAACGTCCCGGGATATACTTGCCCCGGCAGAAAGTGATCGATATGGATACTTATCAGAATCATTGTATTATAGGAAACGTCGCTTACGATTATACCGAAGATAAACGTCTGGCTTTTTCTCTTTTGGTCAATATCCTGGGGGGGACGGGGATGAATTCCCGTTTGAACCTGAATATCCGGGAGAAATACGGACTGGCTTATAACATCGAAGCTTCCTATACTCCCTATTCGGATACGGGGATTTTCACGATATACTTCGGCTGTGATGCCGGCGATCTGGACAAGTGTCTGCGACTTTGCCGGAAAGAGATGGCGGCTTTGGGGGAGGAACTTTTGGGATATAACCAATTGCGTAAAGCCAAAAATCAGATGATCGGGCAGATCACCCTGGCGTCGGAAAATTATGAAAATATGATGCTGTCCAGTGGCAAGAGCTTTCTTATTTATGATAAAGTGGATGAACTGGAGGCGGTCTGTGAAGAGGTTGGAGGTATTACCCCTGAGTTGCTCCGGCAGGTGGCCCGGGAGATTTTTGCTCAGGATAAACAATCGGTTTTGATCTATAAATAAAGAAAGTATGTTGGACTTGGATGCTGAACTGGAAGAATATATCGGATTGCACTCCGAACCGGAACCGGAAATATTGCAACAGTTGTCGAGGGCTACTCATCAGAAGATTTTAAGGCCCCGGATGTTGTCGGGGAATCTGCAGGGGCAATTCCTGAAGATGCTGTGCCGGATGAACCGGGTCCAACGGGTGTTGGAAATCGGGACATTTACCGGTTATGCAGCCATCTCGATGGCAATGGGCATGGGAGAGAAAGGCGTGCTCCATACCATCGACATCAATGACGAGATAGAAGATTTTACGCGTAATTATATCGAACGTAGCGGACTGGCCGGACAGATCGTTTTTCATATCGGAGATGCCTGTGAGATAATACCCGGGCTGGATGAATGCTTCGATCTGGTATTCATCGATGCCGATAAAAGGCAATATGCAGCGTATTACCGGTTAATATTCGATAAGGTCCGGCCAGGAGGAATCATTGTGGCTGACGATGTGCTGTGGGACGGTAAGGTCACGGAAAAAGATACCCGCGATGCGCAAACACGCGGAATACTGGAATTTAATGAGTTGGTGCAGGCCGATACCCGGGTAGAAAATCTGTTGTTGCCTGTGCGGCATGGATTGATGCTGATCCGGAAGAAAGATTAGGAATCGGAGATAGAAATTGAGTGAATTAATTTTATCTTTGTAAGGATATAAACAGAGCATAATTATGAGACAATATTTGGATTTGCTGGACCGGATTTTGAGTGAAGGAGCAGAGAAAACAGACCGTACCGGAACAGGGACGATCAGTGTTTTCGGTCATCAGATGCGTTTTGATTTACAGGCTGGTTTTCCTTTGCTGACCACCAAAAAATTGCATCTCAAATCGATTATCTACGAATTGCTTTGGTTCCTGAAAGGAGACACCAACGTCAAATATTTACAGGATCATGGGGTGAAGATTTGGAACGAATGGGCGGATGCCGACGGGGATTTGGGACATATCTACGGTTATCAATGGCGTTCATGGCCCCGGCCCGACGGGACCCATCTGGATCAGATCGCACAGGTGGTCCACGATATAAAAAACAACCCCGACTCCCGGCGTTTGATTGTGAGTGCCTGGAATGCCGGAGACATTGAAAATATGGCTTTAGCTCCCTGCCATGCTTTATTCCAGTTTTATGTGGTCGGTGGCAAATTATCCTGCCAGCTCTACCAACGTAGTGCCGATACTTTTTTGGGAGTTCCCTTCAATATCGCTTCTTATGCCTTGCTGACCCTGATGATGGCCCAGGTTTGTGGTTTGCAGCCGGGTGAGTTCGTACATACCCTGGGGGATGCCCACATTTACCTGAATCATATCGAACAGGTCCGTCTGCAATTGTCCCGCGAGCCCCGCGCTTTACCGCAGATGCATATCAATCCGGCTGTGAAGGATATTTTCGGTTTCCGCTATGAAGATTTCGAATTGACCGGCTACGATCCCCATCCGCATATCAAAGGAGCGATTTCGGTATAAATCGTGGTTCAGTCTTTTTTCCTGAATCGGTTTTTATATTCCAAAACTTCTTTGAGTAGTTGAGGAGACATCGGATGATCGATCGGATTCAGCAGACTGTCCGTTACGACGATTCGGCCTGAATGTTTCTTTTCGTATATCGCTTCGGGGGTGACAAAGGCGTAATTTTCTTCGGTACCTGTCAGGTGAAAAAGCGGGCGCAGGCTGTCGGTGAGAAAATGGCCCATGCTGTAATCTCCGGGAGGATTCGAAACACCGAAGAGGGTATGCATCAAAGTCGGCACAATGTCGTAATGAGTGGTTGTATGGTGATAGTTCCGTGGAGCTTGTCCGGGTTCGTAATAAATGAAAGGCACGTGAATCTGTGCATCGGAATAATTACTGCCGTGACCCCAGTAATTTTTTTTATTCTCATTGAATTCCTGACTGTGGTCTCCGGTAATGACCAGGATCGAATTGTCTAAGAGTCCCTTGTGTTCGAGTTCTCCGACGATACTTCCAACCAGGGAATCTACATACCAACCGCAATTTCTGTAGAGGTTGAAAAATGGCGTGGCATCCATTTCATTATTCAGCGCCATATAATTGGCATACTCCCAGGAAGGTTCGAATTTATGACGGTGAGGAGCCGGAATGGAGATGGCATGCAACAAATCATAGAATAAAAAAGCAAAAAACGGTTTGTCGGGTTTTTGGTCCAGATATTGAAGAAAGTCGGCCGTCAGCCGGGTATCGCGGTCGAAAGGAGTTGCCCCTTGGGTTTCTGTCCGAAGGTGCGGAACTTCCCCGAAAATAATCCGGTCGAAAGGCGGATTTTGAAGAGTTGCACTCGGAAAGGTCTGAACGTCATACCCCTGTTCGAGCAGGGTTTGGATGAATAAAGGAGAGGTCCCCGATAGTTCGAAAGCTTTCCAATAGGTAGGAGAAATTCCGAAGAACAAGCCGAAAATACTTCCTCGTGTACCGCTGCTGGAACTCAGATGATGGGTGAAAACCGAACTACGGGTTGCGAAACCGGAGAGGTTCGGCATGGTCTCTGTATCGAATATCCGTGGATTCCAGGAATCCAGAAGGATAAAAATAATATTTTTCCGTGAAACGGTATCATTTGAAATCAACGGATGTAACGGATAGGTGATACCGGTATTGAGAGTGGTGTTGTCGTTCAGTTGCGGATGGGAAACCGGGTGATGGATAATTCCTAATTTTGCCATTAACTTGTTTGCAGTCAATGGATAAAATTGTGGCAGGCAGGTTGCGACATTTTGTATCGAAAATTGGTTTGAAGCAGCGGCATAGGCATGCACTAAATGTGCACTTAAAGTGCTGCATACAAAGAGAACGAGATATAAGATAATTTGCCGTCTTCTCAAACGCTGATAAAAGCGGTAGGCTATCCATATTATGCCGGAAAACAGGAATCCCACAGCCAGGATAGTCAATGCAAATCTGAGAATCAAAGACGTTTCGAAATTGAACACTTGTCCGGCATCTTGCCCGAAAACCATGTCCAGTACCAAACCGTTGATATGGAATTTGTATAGCTGAAAGACCAGGCCGTTCAGGTAGGCTATGATATTCAACAGGAAATAAAAGGTAATCAGTAGACCTTGGTTGAAACGGGGGAAAGGGCACGCCAGCGACATCAGGATATATAGCAGATAGGGAATTAAGGCAAACAGACCGGCATGTGCAAAAGCCGCAACGAGGTAGTAACCGTATCCGGCGAAATCGGTGGTCGAAGCGATATTGCTTTGCAACAGATAGAGAAAGAATTGTAAGAACAGGGTAAAAGATCCTGCAATATAGATTGCAAATCCCAGTTGGAGGCGGTTTTGTAAAGTGTTCATTTTATTTATCGATAACTTGCTGGAAAACATTTGTCAGATTCTGTACGTATTTTTCCATGGTATAATGGGTGATGATCCGCTGGTATCCGGCTTCTCCGAATACTTTCGTTTTTTCGGGATCCCGGGCCAGTGTTCCGATACTGGCTGCAATGGCTTCCGGTGAGTCGGGGCGGATGATCATACCGGTCTGTCCGTCGACCACCAATTCCCGGGCTCCGGGAATATCGGTTACGATACAAGCCACCTTACAAGCCATAGCTTCACGCAAGCTGCGGGGGGAAGCATCCCGGATAGAGGGACAGATGCAGACATCTTTACCCGGCAGAAAATGGACGGCATCCTTACGCAGACCGAGCATATGAATCCGGGCTGCTGCCGGCCCTTGTTGGGCCAGTTGGTAGTCGGCTTCATCGTAATCGCCCAAATGAATCAGATGTACCCGGGGATCCTCAATCAGATGCATACCTGCAATCAGTTGCCGGAGACCTTTGAAAGGACGGTGTTTGGTATTGGCCAGGCATACGACTTGAAAAGCATCGTCAGGAATGCCCTCGACCGACTGGGGGTGAGTGAAAGCATCCTTCATCCAGTTGACATCGTAAGGTTTGGGATTTACGGTCATCTTGGCCGGAGAAATAAATTTAGACAGCTGTTCTTTGATGTCCTGGGTGGCACACATCATGTGAGCTACCCTTGGATTTAGGGTGCCTAGATAATAAGTCAGATCACTCCTTCTGATTTTAGCCTGTGTACCCCGGTAACCGACGACTTTAACCTGAGTTCCAAGTGTTGCGAATAGGGCATTGGACAGATCGGAACTGTTAATGGCATAGATGACATGGATCTGATGGGTTTTAATAATTTTACGGATACACTGAATAGTCGGCCAATTAAATTTCTTACGGAAATAAGGCACTTCGATGCCTGTGATGTCTTTGGGAATAGCTTTATGCTCGTCTTCAGTGGTATAAGTGACATAAGTGTTGAAGCCTTTGGCCTGAATGGCTTTCAACATGCCATAATTAATAATATCAATTGTGTGGGATACACAAAGTAAATTCATCATTTTAACGGGTCGGTTACGGGATTTAGCCTGACAAAGTTGTGGAAAATTTTTATAATATGCAATCCGACTGATTTATAAAGTCTGTTTACAGCCTGAATATTCCGTTTTTTTTTCGGGATTGTCGTTTTATGTCCTATTTTTGTTGAATATTTAAGTATTTAAATTTGAAAAAATATGGAATTAGCGATTATAGTTGCTGCTGCTGAAAATCATGTGATCGGAAGGGATAATGGATTGATCTGGCATTTATCGGCAGATTTGAAGCGATTTAAAGCGCTGACGACCGGTCATGCGATATTGATGGGACGGAAGACTTTCGAATCGATGGGAAGAGCGCTGCCCAATCGAAGAAATGTGGTGATTTCCGGTAATCCCGGTTTTGTCGCCCCTGGTGCCGAGGTGGTGCCGGATATCCCGAAAGCTTTGGAACTGCTAAAAGGGGAAGAACGGGTATTTGTGATCGGAGGAGGCTCGATCTACCGCGAATTTTGGGATAAGGCTTCGCAGTTATATCTGACAGAAGTACATACCTCTCCCGAGGGAGATACTTTCATTCCTGCCATAGATCCGGATAAATGGGAATTGATCGGCCGTGAAGATCATTATGCCGATGAGAAAAATGAATTCGATTACTCATTTCTCGATTATCGTTTAAAGGCTGAATAGGGTTGAGTTATCCGAAAATCTTTTTTCGGATAGCCTTCGACCGTTCTTTCCGCTGATCTCTTCGTATGGAATAATGATTGTATTTCAACATCAGCCGGATACATGCTTCCTGATCGAAATTCCGGCATTGCGCATATTTTTTAGCCAGAAAAATATAGAGTTCGTCGCTGATGAACATGCGTCTGAAATTTTTACAACCTTCTTCGAGGTTCATCGGTTTAAAAGTCATCCGGTTGATATCCACCAGGGAAAAATGGTATTGTCCGTCTATTTGTGCGATAAGTACATTCCCCGGCGAATAGTCTTCATGGCAAACTCCTTTTTCGTGTAAAGCAGCTGTAAACTGTGCAAATGCAGTCATCAAAGCTTCATTGCCCTGTAACGGTCCCTGGTAGTATTCCCGGATTTCCCGTCGGTAAGGGCATTGCAGGCTGATATAATAACTATAATGTAGTAATCCTCCCTTAAATTCTTCGATATAAGCGATCGATTCAGGGGTTTCGAATCCCCGTTTGATGACTTCGAAAGCATTGTTGTAAGCCCGGCAAGCTTTGGATTTCCGGAAAAAAGTATAAGCGATCCGGTTAATGAAAATCGGAACCCGGTAACGTTTTACGTTTATTTCCAGACCATTCACCTTGAATTTCTTGATCGTGTTCCGTCTGTCCTGGACGATTTCTCCACCTGCGTTGAAATTTTGGGGGAGGGTTTCGATGAAGGTATAGAGAGATTTATATTGGGGATTGAGTATAATTTTCCTCATTTATTCCTTTTTATCTAATAATACGTAGATGACTTCAGGCAATAAAAACCTTCGTTTATTTGTCGGGCAAAGATAAAGAATCTTTTAGGATGTACAAATTTTATCATTCTAATACTAACCGGGATAGAATTCGCCGGCTTATCGCACCGGATGATTTTTCGCTACCAAAATAAACGAACATTTAAATTGGAGGCGATGAAAATATCCGTGGTTATTCAGACTTATAACTCAGAACAATTTTTGGAACGGGTACTGAATTCGGTGAAAGAATTCGATGAAATTGTGGTGTGTGATATGTATAGCACCGACCGTACGATTGAAATAGCCCGAAAGTTCGATTGTAAGATCGTTTATCATAAGAAAACCGATTTTTGTGAACCGGCCCGGAATTTTGCCATACACTCGGCTACTTATGATTGGGTGTTGGTGGTCGATTCGGATGAAATTGTTCCTGCGGACTTGAAGGATTATTTATATACTCTCCTTCGGGAACAGCGTGCTATCGGTGGAGTTTGGATCCCACGGAAGAATTATTTGATGGGAAAATTCATACATGGGGATTATCCGGATTATATCTTACGTTTTTTCCGTAAGCAAAATGCTTTTTGGCCTCCATATGTACATGCAGTTCCCCGGGTAGAAGGAAAGGTGATCCGGGTGCCCCGTAATAAAAAAGAGCTGGCTTTTATTCATTTAGTCAACAATCCGCTGGAATTGAAGTTGAATAAACTGAATATTTACACCAGCAAAGAGATCCCCAAACGTACCGGACAGAAATATACTTTTCTTAGTATTTTTTATGCTCCGGCATATCGTTTTTTCAAGTCTTATATTTTGAAGGGAGGTTTTCGGGATGGGAAGGCCGGTGTGATCAATGCCGGAATGGATGCCTTTTATAAATTTGTTACAATCGCTAAAATCTGGGAAAACCGGATAAAGAAACAGGATATATCGAAGGAGTTGTCGGAATAGGAAATTATATTGATTTTTATGCGTTTGCTCGGTGTTTTTCATTGTATCGATATTATAAATTACCATATGCTTCAGGCGATGAGGGGGAAGGGGATCGAAACCTATGCAACTTATACTTCTGATGAAGAACGAGAGGCCTTGCCTAAGGAATGTGTGGCTTTGAGAATACCTCATTTTAAAAGTAAATTTAAATATGCCTCTATCAAGGAGGTGCGTTCGATTATAAAGAAATATCGTATCGATGTAATCTATGCTTCGAGTAGCATCGATTTATCCATTGCATTGTTCGCTTCCTGGGGGACACCTGCCCGGGTGGTAGGGTATCGGGGCACGCAGGCTAAAATCAGAAGGAGCGACCCGACTTATTATCTGGGTATTCTCAATCCACGCATAGCCCATGTGATGTGTGCAACGGAAGATATAAAACAACAACTTGCCCGGTTTATTTCTCCGGATCGAATGACTGTGTCTCCGAAACCCTACGAGGTTATGTGGATGGAAGATGTATGGGCTCATCCTAAATCCGTAGCGGGAATACCGTCGACCGCTTTTCAAGTTATATGCCTGGCCAATACCAAGGGAAGATCTTTTAAAGGATTACGGATTTTGATCCGGGCTTTGGAGCTACTGACCGATACGGACATCCACTTGATCTATTTGGGGGAGTATGATAAAGCCGACTATAAATTGGCACAAAATGGCCCTGCTGCGAAACAAATACATATGTTAGGTCCTCATAAAGATGCTGTTTATTATTTACCGGGTAAAGATGTCTGCATCTGTCCTTCGACCCGTGATGCCTCTCCCCGTAGTTTACGTGAAGCGATGGCCTGTAAAGTGGCCTGCATCGTAACGGATATTCCGGGGGCCCGGGATTTGGTCGTCGACGGGCGGACAGGTATCATCGTACAGGCCGGATCTCCGCAAGCGATTGCCGAAGGGATCCGGGTTTTGGCTGCTGACCGTGCAAAAACCAAAATGATGGGAGAAGCCGGTTATCAGCGAATCAGGACAGATTATACCATGGAGGAGTATGTACGGAGACTGAAAGGAGTATTCGACGCAATAATGACAAAATGATATTCTAAACAAAACGGTAAGGTCTCTCACAGGAACGGGATGCTCCTCGATAAATGAACAGTTTTCAATAATGGAGTCTGCTTTAAAAGAATCTTTTTTTGAATGCCTTGAATTTCTTTTTACGATAATCTCTTTTTAAAGAGAGGTGGTTGTAATAATGGATCCAGGCCTTACATTGTTGGGGATCGAAATGTCTGCTTCGGGCATATTCCTGTGCGATGAAAGTATATATCTCTTCGTTTTCGAACATCCGCATCAGGTTTTTACATCCCTTTTTTAGGTCCATCTGCCTGAATTTCATTCGATTGATATCGATCAAAGCAAACTGAAAACAATCGCCTTCCCCGTTGACCAGGACATTCCCGGGAGAATAGTCCTGATGGCAAATACCGGCTTCATGTAAGGCTGCCGTGTAGCGGGCGAAAGCTCTGAGCAAGTCTTCATTACCCGTAAGGGGACCGAAATACAGTTCTCTCATCTCTTTATGAAAGGGACATTGAAGGCTGATATAGTAACTGTAATGAAGTAAACCACCCCGGAAGGTTTCGATACAAGCGATAGATTCCGGAGTATTAAACCCCCGTTTCCGGACTTCTAAAGAGTTGAAATAAGCTTTGACCGCTTTTGATTTTCTGAAAAAACGGTATGCGATCCGATTGATGAATATAGGAACTCTGTAACGTTTTACGTTTATTTCCAATTCCTTGTATTCGAATACTTTAATCGTATTTCTTTTGTCTTGAATGACTTTCCCTTCCGAGGCGAAACGGGTTGGAAGGTCTTGTACAAATTGTTGCAGGAATTTGTATTCCGGATTCAGGACAATTTTCATCGACGATAAGAATTTCAGTGTTTTTTGATTTTTCCGAATTTTTTGATACTGGTATATTTACGCCAAAGGTTCAGTTTTCGTTTGGCAGGTACCCCATGCCGGGAGATATAATCTTCGGCAGCGGTCAGCATCCGTTGTCCGACCTTCCCGTCGAGATAAGGATCGTAGTTGTCTATGATCCATTGGCGTTTAAGTGCGGCACTTTCGTCATGCAGGGCCTGTTCATAGGCTTCGGGGAGTTCGTCTGTCTGTTGTATATCGATCCAATAAATATCTTTGGCTACCGTCTGAAAGGTAATTACCGGTTTGTTCAGTAATAAAAATTCGTATACCGTCGATGAAGTATCACTGATCATGACATCGGCCATCAACTGATATTTGGTAATGTTATGATCGTCGATCCAGATGACATGCTGTTGAGAGGCTGCCCATTCCCGGTATTCATCAGTCCATTCCTGACGCGTCAGAGGATGGAATTTTAATAATAACAGGATATCCTTTTCCTGCACTAATCTATCGAGTCCCGCTTTCAAATGAGGAAGCGAGGTGAGAGAAGGCGAAAAAGTCGGTGCATAAAGTACTAATTTTTCACGTTGGTGTTGCTGTAACAGCCGGGATTTTTCTTCATCGAAAGTATGCAGATTCTGAAAAATCCAATCCTGGCGCGGCCAACCGGTTTCTACTATCTCGAAATCCTTGTATTTTTTTGCCAGAGCACTGAAACCTTCGGTGAAAAAAGGGCCTTGGGTAAAGTAGGTATCGAAATATCTTCGGATCACCCAATGGTCTTTCTTTTCGGCAGCATAACCATGGAAGATTTGTATTTTTACGCCCGGCAGATAATAAGGGACAATGTTGCAGGGAACGAAAATGGCTTCCGGCGAATAATCATAAATCTTTTGTATGCTGTCGGTCCACTTCACTCGGTCTTTTAAGGGAAAGTCAGGGATATTCCGGGAATGGACATACCATAAAATATCGTGTCCTCCGCTTTTCAGTGCTTCTTCCTGAATAGGAGTCAGAATATTGATGGCATATTTTTGTTCACAAAATAAAACAATACGCATAACAGATATTATAATAAATGTGCAGGAATTTTATCAATAGCTTGCTGAAAGTCAGCAACGGTATCCAGTTCCATAGAAAAAAACGAGGTCGTATCTACGATACCGAAAGTATGACCTTGGGCGATCAGACGTTCGAAGGCTGCTTCGTAAAAAATATTGACCTGATTTTCTTGCAGAATCATCCGGTCGAGTTCATCCACTAAAGCATGAGTATAACCGCCCGACATTTTTTCGATACCTATAGATTCCCCGATAGCTTTTCCGATGGAACAGGTTTTACTGATTTCGGCTACTTTACCTTGGGCATCAGGAATAACCTTGATTTCTTCTTCAGAAAGCGGGTGGTCGTTGAGAGCCAGACAAGTAGTGTCGGGACAATCCAATACGGCTTTTACCAATAACGGATCGAACAGGATGTCACTATCTAAAAGTAAGATACGTTCCCCCCGGATTTTATCTTTAGTCAACCAAAGGGAATAGATATTATTGGTTGAAGCATATTTTTCGTTGTAAATATACTCGACCTTTAAATCAGGGTAGTGTCCCTGAACGAATTCGATGATTTGTTCTTGCAGGTATCCGGTGACAATAACCACTTCCCGGATACCGTTAAAAATTAATCCCTCGATAGCTCTGCCCAGCAGACATTGTTTCCCGATTTCCAGCAAACATTTGGGTTTGTGATCTGTCAGGGGACGGAGGCGTGAAGCCATACCTGCCGCGAGTATAATAGCTTTCATTGTGCGACGACTTCTTTTATCGTAGCGATTACTTCGACATTCTGGCGATGTGTGCCCAAAGTAATACGCATGTGAGTATTGATATCCGGTTCGTTCATGAATTTGATCTGGTATCCTTTGGCTTTAAAGGCAGCCTGAAGAGTTGCTTTCAGTTCGATCGGATACTTCACCAGAATGAAATTCGCATTCGACTGGTATACTTTGAAGCCCTCGAGGGTATTCAGTTCATTCATGTACATTTGCCGGTCTTCGGCCATTTGATCGGCAACTTGCTGATAGTAGTCTGTCGATTTCAATACGGCAATTCCCAGTTCTTCCGATAAACGGTTATAACCCAAATATTTGGTACTATAGTTCAAAAAGCGGGTTAATGCAGTTCCCATGAAAGCGAAACCCAAACGTAATCCGGGAAGTCCGTAAAATTTAGATAGAGTCCGTACAATCAACAGATTCGGAAATTTTTCCAATAAAGGTTTTATATAACTGGTATCTTTGTTGGCGAAAGAAGCATAAGCTTCGTCGATAACGACCACTGTTTCCGGCGAAATAAAAGAAAGAATCTGATCGAGTTCTTCAGAAGTCAGGGAATTCCCTGTCGGATTATTGGGCGAAGCAATCAATATCATTTCCGGATTTTCTTTCCGGATAGCTTCTTTCATCGCTTCGAAATCGTATTTGAACGTATTTCCCTCTTCGTATAAAGGATAAAGTACACTTCGTCCCTCTACTTCATCGGCTATCGATTTATAATACCACCATGAAAATTTAGGGATCAATAATGTCTTTTGTTTTTCTTTACCTGATAAAAAGCAGTGTACCACTTGTTTCAGGATATCTTCTCCACCATAACCGAGAATGATTTGTTTTTCAGGAATATTATAGATCGAAGAGAGATAATCTGAGAATATACTTTTTTTACCTTCATCATATATACGGGTATAGAAACAAAGATTGTTCGGATCGAAATTCTTAAGTACTTCTCCTACTGCTGGACAAGGTCCATAGTTATATTCGTTCCGGTCAAGATAGGTGATTTTTTTTTCCATGTTGATATTTTTTTCTAAATCTGCAGGGATAATTTGAATCCCTGGAATATGCAAAAATATAAAATAAAAATATACAAAACCGATTCTGTAAAATTTTATGGCAATTATATACCTGTTAACACGAATAAAACGTAGGTTTATTTTTTTCTATCTATTCCGATTTCGGGTTTTATACCGTCAGACCGGGTCGCCTGGAACGGTCCGCTAAGGCTTTCCTTCTCTGACCGGCGGAACTCCTCACTGCGCAAAAAACTTTACGTTACGTTTCCGTCAGACACCACCGGTCGGGCGTTCGGAAAACCTAACCGGATCCTCGTTCCCGCTCCAATGGTCTTCCGGCATAAACCCCTGCATCTCACGGCAGAGCTAACCGGCAAAGAAAATACAACCGGAAATTTGCAGCAGCAGGAAGCCGGACCGTCCGGATTATTTCCAGTGAGAATAAGCTTTCTTAAATCAAGACCGGGTCGCCAATCCCGATCACCGAAGACGAATAAGTAACGACAGAATAATTCTACGTTTAATGTAAACAGATATAAGTGCCAAATCAAAATTATATTGTACTTTTGCACCATTCATCAAATTAAGGTCTGAATAAAATAATTCATATGAAGAATCTGGAAAGCAAGCTTTTTTTGCTTATTGCTTTTTTTATCGGGACTTGGGGGGCCTTGTTCCATGCTATGCAAACGGGTTTGATCGCTTTAGGATTAATTTATAACATCGTCAAATATAAAGATGATTTTGTAAGGAATATAAAAAAATACAAGTATTATGTAGCAATCCCGGTCATTTATATTTTATATTCAGCTGTTCATACCTTGATTATTGTGACTTCCGGAAAATATGCCGGGCTGAAACCGGGATTCGGAATTTTTGAAAAAGAATTTCTGGTATTTTTATTGGGAGTGCTGTATGTTATTTCGTTGAAAAGTTTTGTCAGTTTGCGGTTATTGAAGCAATTTTTACTTTGTTTTTGTATCAGTGTCCTGACTTTCAATTTGGTCATGCTTTTTCATCTTGGAGGGGAGAATTGGTTTACTGCTCCACAGACTGTCGTGCAAAATTTGTATGCCAGTCGTTTTGGGGGTACCAAGCACTTTTTAAATGGTGAAGTCTATCTGGATGCACAGGCTTTACAGATTTATGCGGCTGCTTTAATCGCTTATTTCTTCGGAATTATCCGTACGAAAATGGGCGAGAAAGTTATCGCTTTCACTGCTTTTGCTCTGTTCGTATGGTTGCTTAGCCTGACAGTCACAAAAAGTTCGATACTCTCTTTTCTATGTGGTTTCGTTATTTTCAATCTTTATTTCTTTAGAAAACTTTCCGTATGGCAGCGTTGGATGTTTATCGGGGTAATTCTGCTTGTTGGAATAAGCGGATATATTTTTCGTCCGGCGAGTTTCGATCAAAGGTGGATACAGTTGAAACAGGAGATTGAAGATGTGAATAATGGAAAATTAGATGGGGGATCTACTTTAGTACCCCGGATCGTTTTCTATCAGTCTTGTTTGAAAAATATCGATTCGTGGGGAATTTGGGGATTAGGGGTGTATACGAATGTGGTGTCGAAACAATGGTATCAGGCATCGGGAAACCGGGTTGTCGCTTCGCTGACTCATAGCCACAATTCTTATCTGCAATACTGGATGTTGATGGGTGTGGTCGGACTGGCTTTCATACTGAGTTGGTTTGTGTATCCTGTAAAAAGCATGATCTGTAGCAAAAAATATTCTTTTCTTGCCTTATCGCTCCTGGTCGCTTTTTTTATTGACAGTAATTTTGAAGTATTGCTGATCGTAAATGACGCACTTCCGGTTGTCATGTTCTTTTTAATGATGTTTTATGTCTTCCGGGATCAATTCTATGCTTTAGAACACGAAAGCGATTAAATCAATTCGGAAATGGTTTTCAGTATCAGGTCCGGGGTGATATTACGGATATAATCTTCTTCCCGGATCAGATTATTTTCTATTTTCAATATCCGTCCTAGCGGAACTTTAGGAAGGATTGTCGATGTCGGGCTGGTAGAAAGGCCCATCAGGGCGATAAAAGGAGTTTTTACGGCAGCCGCTATATGGAGAGCACTCGAATCGATGGTAATGATCAAATCGACATTGGCTATCGTATTGATAAAACCTTCGATAGTTGTGCGTGCTGTCAGATTGATCAGATGATCGATACGGGCTTCCTCGGCATATTGGGTGTGTTTGATGTTGTCGTTTTCGTCCCCGATAAGCAAGAGGTTGTAGCCTTGCCGATTCAACAGCCTGAGGAGCTGAACCGCATATTCATCCGGATATTTCCGGAATTCTTTGTTCTCGCCTCCCAAATATAAAGCGATGGTCTTATGCGAATTATCGAATTGGAAAGTCTTCTGACCGGTGTGCCGGAGCGATAATTCGGGTAAATACACGTATTTGTTCCCGATATACTCATTGAATAAAAAAGCATATCGGTTGATGTAATGTTTGTGATAATTGATCTCAGGACTGAAATCCAGCAGAAAACCTCTGCCTTCTCTATTGTAACCGATATTCTTTTTTACATTTCCTAATCTGAAAAGCAAAGCAGAAATAAAGGTATTTACAAAAATGACACCTAATTCACCGTTTTCTTTTCTTAATTCCCTGACAATTTTCCAATAGGTAGATAATTTTTTCTTCCGTTTGAGCGGGAAAGTAATATAATGAGTAATCCGGGGATCGTATTTAAATAATTCCCTGACAAAATCCGGTCCGACAATAGTAAATTCCGCTTCCGGATACTCCTGTTTTATCAACTCTAAACAAGGAGTCGTATTTATCGTGTCCCCTATGAAATTAGGGGTCCTGATAATTATTTTTTTCATTACTGGTTGTTGTTTTTATCCTTAGTTGTGTCGATAGACTATGCTTTTACATATACGATTCAAGTCATAAATTTGGTTTTGTTTTATTTGAAAAATTTAAAAAAATCCCGTTTTAAATATTTTAAGCATGATGCCGAAACTGTTCTTTAATAAATCGCCTTTATCAAACCCGACATTCAGCGCTGTATGGAAAGGAAGCTTGGTGTCCGGAGCAATGAGTTCCAAGCCCCAGCTGAATTGAGGTTTAGTGGTATATTCGCCGTTTTTGTTTATGAAATGGACCGAATGGGTCCCGTAATTCAGGGAGTAGCTCATCATGAGTTTGTAACGGATATCTCCCGGCAGATCCCCGCAAATTCCCAGATGATGGGCATAAAAACGATTATTGAGTACACCCCGGGTTATCCCGCTGGCTTCTTCCGGTTTGGGAGTGAAAAAGGGCGAACCGATCACTTGACCGTAGAATGTCCACCCCGACTGATAAATTCCGTTATTGAAATAATTATCGTTACCTCCGACGACCTCTCCGCTGACCGGATCATTGTGGAAGGGGCCACTCTGGCATTTGGTATAATAAAATTCGTAGACGAAACTTTTGAACCATTTGAAATTCTTTTTCCGGGTAAAATAAAGTCCGTAGAGTCCATCGGGACGGTTTCTGAATTTTTCACCCGATCCGTCTTCGAAAATATGATCGTAATAGAACTCAGCCCCCCAACGCTCGTTATTATATCTTATTTTCAAAAACTCATTACCGATGTGGTTCCCCAGTTTATTGATTTCATTTTCAGGAGCATCCCCTCCTCCGGCTTTAATAAGTACCACCCGGGCATAATCTTTGAAAGAGGTCGGGAGTTTACCGTCTTTTTCTGTCTCTCCTCCCCATTGGGCATAGTGGTCGAGTCCGGCTTCGATGCTGAGCTGGGGAATGATCGTAAATCTGATGTCCAGCATTTTGTGATGTAAGCGGGTACGGTTACCGGCATAACGATCGTCGATCATGAGGTATTCTCCGTACCGGGCTTTGAAAGACACCCATTTCCCTATCCAGGGAATTTTGATAAAATCCTGTGTATGGAGATTAATACCTGGCATACTCCGGGAATTGGTCGAATACAGCATGTCTCCGTTGGTAGAAGACAGACCGTCGTAAACAATTTCCGGTTTGATGATACCTAAATCCAGGATCAGGTTTTGCCAGCGTACACGACCGTAAAGCTGGTCGATGAAAATGCGGTGTTCTTTACGACCTAAAGCACCGGTACCTTCGAATCCGAATGAGTAGTCGAAAGCACGGGTATCGCTTTTACTGAAAGGAGTACCTACTCCGACAGTCCCCCACAAATAAGTGTCGTTTGTGATTTTTCCAAATGTGTTGGTATGCAGCCAGAAAGGAAGCCGGTCTGCTGTTACTCCACCACCGATTTCGGCCTGGTAATAGCCTTTCCGGTCCTGACCATAACCTTGTAATCCCCCGATAAACAGTAAAATAAGAGCTGTTAGACGTAGCATTTTCCTTCGTTTTTTAATAGTTGTTCTAGTATGATAATATCTTCTTTATAAGTGAATTTCATGTTACACGCTTCTCCTTTCACGATCTTGATCTCTTCCTGAGGGAGGTATTTCTTAACGACACTACAGTCATCGGTCGTTTTAAAATCCGGATCTTTCAATGCCAGGGCATAAGCTTCTTGTAAAGTTTGGTTGTGAAATCCTTGAGGAGTTTGTACCTGGTACAAAATATTCCGATCCGGAATGCGGGAGACATAGGCATGGGTGGGATCGACTTCGATGATTGTATCTGTGGCGGGAATAGCCACATTGACAGCTTTATAAGTTTGAAGTTCGGTGATGACCTCCTCGATTATTCTCCGGGTGACCAACGGACGTACAGCATCGTGAATCAGCAGATTACACGGGCGGCCGGCATAAAATTTCAACGCGGCTAAAACAGAATGATAACGTTCTTTACCACCGTCGAGAAGATGTTTTACCTTGGAAATACGGCAGTCTGAAAGGATATGTTCACACTCTTGTCGCCATTCGGGATGAATGACAACGGTAATTTCATCGATCGAAGGGGCTGAATTGAATTTTTCAAGGCTGTATTCCAAAATCGTTTTGTCGTTTATTTTTTTGAATTGTTTTGGAATACCCCCTCCGGCTCTTTGTCCTGAACCCCCGGCTAATATGACGGCAATATTTAGCATGATAAAGCACACTGGTAAATAATTGGAGACAAAGGTAATATTTTTTAGGAATATTCGCAGGAATAAAGCAGAAAGCAGTATTTTTGTTACATGATAATTCGAAATAGAAAGATGGTATTGTAATCTATTCTTTAAAGTGGCTGGAATGAGAAAATTTTTAGTAACAGGAGGAGCCGGTTTTATCGGTTCGAATCTGTGTGAATATCTTTTGAAGGCAGGGGAGGAAGTGACTTGTCTGGATAATTTTGCTACAGGTAAATTTGAAAATATAGAAGCTTTATTGAGGGAATATCCGGAGCGATTTAAATTGCAGGTGGGGGATATCCGCAAACCGGAAGATTGCCGCAAAGCAGTGGCTGAGGCGGAATATGTATTTCATGAGGCGGCTTTGGGTTCCGTACCGCGGTCGATCAATGACCCGCAGACCACCAATGAAGTGAATATTTCGGGTTTCCTGAATATGTTGGTCGCTGCCCGGGATGCCGGAGTCAGACGTTTTGTATATGCCGCCAGTTCTTCTACTTATGGCGATTCTCAGAATTTGCCCAAAGTGGAAGAGGTGATCGGGCGCCCTTTATCGCCTTATGCCATCACCAAATATGTGAACGAGCTTTATGCCGATGTGTTCGGACGGGTATATGGGATGGAATGTATCGGTTTACGTTACTTCAACGTATTCGGACGCCGGCAATCGCCGGACGGTGCTTATGCTGCCGTTATCCCGAAATTCGTGGAACAACTGATGCGGTATGAATCTCCGGTCATTAACGGAGACGGTGAATATTCCCGCGATTTTACCTATATCGACAATGTCTTACAGATGAACTGGCTGGCGATGAATACGGAGAATCCGAAGGCTGTAAATACGGTATACAATACCGCTTATGGGGAGAATACCACGTTGAATCAATTGGTCGGTTATCTCAAAGAGTTGTTGGGCTTTTACGACGCCCGGATTGCTGACGTGGATATTGTTTACGGCCCTGTCCGGAAAGGAGATATTCCGCATTCTCTGGCCTCTATCGATAAAGCCCGGCAGTTGTTGGGATACGATCCCCGGTTTAATATGAAACAGGGATTGAGGGAAGCGGTCAAATGGTATTGGGAGAATTTAAAAAGAAAGTGATGGAAGAGATTAAAATCGGAGTCGTCGGATTAGGGTATGTAGGACTTCCTTTAGCCCGTCTCTTTGCGACAAAATATGCTGTAGTCGGGTTCGATTTGAAAAAAGAACGTATCGAAGCCTTGAACCGAGGGATAGACAGGACACTGGAAGTGTCGGAAGAAGTGATGAAATCGGTATTGCGCCCCTCCGTTCCCAAACGGGGAGAGAAGGGGTTGTATTGTTCCTGTGACCCGGAAGATCTGAGAGATTGCAATTATTATATCATTACCGTGCCCACTCCTGTCGATAAACATAACCGGCCCGATCTCACTCCGTTGATCAGGGCTAGTGAGACAGTCGGTCAGGTGATTGTTCGCGGAGATATTGTCATTTATGAATCGACGGTTTATCCCGGGGCTACCGAAGAAGACTGTATCCCTGTGATAGAGCGGGTTTCAGGATTAAAATACAATGTAGATTTCTTTGCCGGTTATTCCCCCGAAAGAATCAATCCGGGAGATAAACAACATACGGTAGAAAAAATTAAAAAGGTAACTTCGGGTTCTACTCCCGGGGTGGCAGAGAAAGTGAACGCGCTCTATCATTCGGTTATCGTGGCGGGCACCCATCTGGCTCCTTCTATCAGAGTGGCCGAGGCAGCCAAGGTAATAGAAAATTCACAGCGGGATATCAATATCGCCTTTGTCAACGAATTGTCGAAAATCTTCAATTTAATGCATATCGATACACAAGCTGTGCTCGAAGCTGCCGCTACGAAGTGGAATTTTTTATCCTTCCGGCCCGGCTTGGTCGGAGGACATTGTATCGGTGTGGATCCCTATTATTTGGCCCAGAAAGCTCAGGAATACGGATACCATCCGGAAATTATCCTGGCAGGACGCAGACTGAACGACAGTATGGGCGAGTATGTGGCCAAACAAACGTTGAAGTGTATGATCCGGAAAGGACAATGTATCAAGGGATCTAAAGTTCTGGTGTTGGGGATTACTTTTAAAGAAAATTGTCCCGATGTCAGAAATACCAAAGTGGTCGATATTATCGCTGCTTTGAAAGAATTTGACTTGGAAGTCGATGTTTATGATCCCTGGGCATCTCCCGAGGAAGTACGGAAAGTCTACGGTTTAGAAATGAAGAATACCCTTCCCGCCGAAAAATACGAAGCGGTGGTATTGGCTGTTGCTCATCAGGAATTCCGGTCTTTGCGATTGAGGGAGTTGTGTAAAGAAAACGGTATTGTTTATGATGTGAAAAGTGTTGCCGGAGAGGCTGTAGAAGGACGGTTGTAACAGGAATTATTTATCGCTTGGCGGTTGCCGGAAGTTAAAAAATGAACTTAGGACAACCGCCTTTTTTATTTGTGTTTCTTCTTTAAGGGCGGGTAGACAGGACGAATTTCAATTCTCCGCCATTCATGATCTCTTCGTGAGTGATCCAGGTGCGGTCGAGTTTTTTCTCATTCAGATATACTTCCTGTACATAGATGTGCCCGTCCGACTCTTTGTTGGCTGTGATGACGAATTTTTTCTCCGGTCCTGTCGAGAGGGTTATTTTGTCGAACAGCGGAGCGCCCAACTGGTATTTTCCCTCGACCGGATTGACCGGGTAAAAGCCCATGGCCGAGAAGATATACCAGGCGGACATTTGCCCGCAATCTTCATTCCCGCAAAGGCCATCCGGGGTATTGTGATATAATCCGGTCAGAATTTTGTTGACATACAGCTGGGTTTTGTGTGGCTGCCCGACATAATTATATAAATAAGCGATGTGATGGGAAGGTTCGTTCCCATGGGCATATTGTCCGATAAAACCACTGATGTCGGGAGAGGCATTTTCGCCTTCCAGCCGGGCATCCAGGGTAAAGAGACTGTCGAGTTTGGTTATAAAAGCTTCGGCACCTCCGTGCAGGGCGATCAGCCCTTCGACATCGTGTTGCACCAACCAGGAATATTGCCAGGCGTTACCTTCGGTATATTCATCGTCCCGGTGGTTGGAATAGAGCGGGGAGAAGGGTGTTTTCCATTCTCCGGCAGAAGATTTGCCCCGCATAAAACCGGTACCGGGGTCGAAAAGATTGGTGTAATTGCGGGAGGCGTTTAAAAAGAAAAGATAGTCGTCTTCTTTTTGCAGGGCTTTGGCCATTTGAGCGATACACCAGTCATCGTAAGCATATTCGAGCGTTTTGGATACCGATTCGTTTTCGAGCTCATAAGGAATATAATGGTATTTCCGGTAAACACCCATACCGGCCCGGTCGGTGAGCGACGTTTTTTTCATCGCTTCGTAAGCCTTTTCGACATCAAAATTGCGGATGCCTTTCAGATAGGCTTCGGTGATAACAGGGATGGCATGGTTACCGATCATACAGAACGTTTCGTTGCCCGCTAGTTCCCAAACGGGTAGTAAGCCATAGGCATCATAGTGCTTGAGCATAGAATTGATCATATCCGATACCCGTTTCTTTTGGGTGATGGTGAATAAGGGATGTGCTGCCCGGTAAGTATCCCAAAGGGAAAATACCGAATATTGGTTGTGTTTATGAACACTGTGGATTTCTTTATCAGGGCCTTTATAATTACCGTTTACATCCGAGAAGAGATAAGGTGCTGTGTAAGCATGATACAAAGCGGTATAAAAATTTTCTAAGTCGGCTTCGTTCCGGCCTTCTGCTTTGATTTTTTGGAGCTGTCTTTTCCAGGCGTGGTTGGCATCCCTTTTCACTTTGTCAAAGCTCCAGTGGGAGAGTTCTTTTTCCAGATTGGCTATCGCTCCTTCGGTATTGGCAGACGAAATACTGATTTTGGCCAGGATTTTATTGGTCTTCTGGCCGAAATCGACATAGAGATAACATCCTTTGTCGGTTATTTTCTGCCCGTTTTCGAGAGGAGAGAATTTCTTGTATCCTGCTAATACTTCGCAATCCTGTGAAAATTCGATGATAAAGTACACCCGCTGGTCATTGGCCCAGCCTTGCGATTTCCGGTAACCTTCGAGGGTTCGGTTGTTGACTTTACGGATACTTGTTTCTGTCGTTCGGTCCCAGTTGCGGGCGGTGGTTAAATCGATAGTCAGAGCATGGGCCGAGTTGGCAGGGTATTGATAGTAATGGATACCGCATCGGTTGGTGACGGATAATTCTGTTTTTATACCGTTGTCGAATACAACACTGTAATAGCCGGGTTCGGCCTGCTCGTTGCGGTGGGAAAAACGGGCATATCCCGATTGGATATAAGCAGCAGGGCTGATCGATGTATCCGGTGTAGTGCTCACCGGAAGAAACCGGATATCTTGCAGATCACCGATACCTGTGCCGCTTAGATGAGTGTGAGAGAAAGAAGATATGATGCTGTCGGAATAATGATAACCTGAGGTCCAGTCCCAACCGTTACGGGGATTATCGGGGCTAAGCTGAATACCGCCGAAGGGCAGGATCGCTCCCGGAAAACAATGGCCGTGACCGTCGGTACCGATAAAAGGATTTACGTAGGCCGTTATTTTGAGTTCCTTTTCATTTTGACGACAACCGGTTATGCCCAGACATAAAAGAAGACTACAGACAAATAGAAGAGTTTTCATGGACAAAGTCGTAAATTTGAGTGTTGTTAATGATTTCAATGGATAAAGATAGAAAAAAATAAGAGACCGGGGAAACCGATCTCTTATTAATTACTAACTACTAACCTAAACATACAAACTTATGAAAAAAACGTGTCTTTTATTCTTCGTTTTGACATGACAAAGATAAGGCGGTTCCGAATAATTTACAGTTAATGGATCGTTAAATGTCCGGATAGATTTCTTTAAAACCGGGAAATTTCCCTAAAAAAGATAAAAATCAGACAGTTATTCCATTTTTAGATAAAATTCATGGGTCAAAGCGATGTATTCTTCGCTGTAATGATGGCGGGAAAGTTCTACGGTCAGATCTGTTTCGACCGGAGGAAGAGTTTGTCTTGTCAGTTGGATAAGAAGCCGCTTGGGGGCTTTTCCCGGATTGGGATGTACACGGGTGATTTTCCGGGGGAATAAATGGTATCGCCTGGCATAGGCGATTAACTGGCAAGCTTCTTCTACAGGGAGAATTACCTGGAACTTACCGTGAGGTGTAAGCAGGCGTTCGGCATGAACGATCAATTCGGTATGGGGAAGCGTGCCGGTATGCCGCGCTAAACTACGGCCGTTATCCGGTGCCGGTGTGGAGTGTACGAAAAAAGGAGGATTACAAAGGATACAGTCATAACCGATAGCAGGAAAGAAGGCTTGCAAGGCCTGGGGATATAACCGGATACGTTCGGCCCACGGACTGATTCGAATGTTATAGGCGGCTTCCCGGCAGGCCGCCGGTTCGATTTCCAGGGCATCGATCCGGGCTTGTGCGTTTCTTTGGGCTGCCATGAGTGCGATCAGGCCGGTCCCCGTACCGATATCCAAAATGGACGCCGCCTCTTCAAGCTCTGCCCACGCTCCTAATAATACACCGTCTGTTCCGACTTTCATCGGAGTATGTTCTTGATGGATGACGAATCGCTTGAATTGAAACATCGGTGGTCAGAAATGAAAAGAAGTTGAGATGGTCCGAAAGCCTTTCGGGGCACCCCGACTTCTTTATGTTTTAGGAGGAGGTTATGCTTCTTTTTTCTCTTCTTCTTTGGCTTCTTCATCCAGGTCCAGCATTCCCTTCTCGGTGAGCAGGTTGTACCACTGAATGATTTTTTTCATATCCGAGACATATACCCGTTCCTTATCATATTCCGGAACGATCTCTTCGAAATAAGCCAGAATTTTTTCAGTAGGTTCTTTGTGACTCAGTGCAGATTTTCCATTTTCTTTAGCAGAAATGCGTTTGAAAACTTCTTTCAAAGGCATATCTTCAGCCTCAGTATAAATAGAGATATCTTCCAGTGCAATAATTTTTGAATTTGAATAGGCGGGGAAACGCTTGCCATCGATAAGTGATTCGACGATAATGGCATTAGAAGAATTACTGATCAGTTTTTGTAAACCAGGCTTTCCTGAAATGGATAAAATTTCTTTTAACATAGTTCGTTATTTGAAGTTTCACAAAAATGAGTTGCAAAACTAGTGCATTTAATTGGAAATTGAAAATGTTCATCTTACAATCTGATACTAATTCATGCCTCTTTGTTTTTTGATCTTTTCGTAAGCGACGTTGATCCGGCTGAATTTTTCTTCCGCAGCTTTCCGGATATCTTCTCCGAGGTGCCCTACTTTATCGGGATGATTTTCCATTGCTATTTTGCGGTAAGCTTTTTTGATCTCTTCATTACTGGCACTGCTGTCGATGCCCAAAACCTGATAGGCGGATTCGATGTCATCGTAATACATGGATTTTACGGACATGAAAGTGACATGATCGATGCCCAGCCGGTTGGAAATATTTTCGAGCAGACCGATCTCGGCCGTACTGACGGTGCCGTCTGCTTTGGCAATACCGAACAGGAAATAGAGCAATTGTACTTTAGAAGCTTCAGGCATCTGAAAACGGATTTGCTGACATACATCGTCGACAGGGATATCTCGTGTACTCAGTTCTTTGATCATTTGCATGGCCTCACGTGTGGCTTCGATGCCGAAATTCCGGATGAGAAATGTTTTGACATAATCGAGTTCGGAACGCATGATCCGGCCGTCGGCTTTCATCACTGCGGTCGCCAACACGGTCAGACTGAAAGTAAAATCACCACGCCCGGTTTGGCCCGGAGGAATAGGTCCCCCGTCCGATGGGATCGCAATGGTCTGGATGTTGTCGAACATCGACCCGATAAACAATCCGAATAAAGCACCGAGAGGTCCCCCCAGTGCTAATCCTAAACCTGCACCAATCCATTTTCCATATTTTGCCATGACTATTTATTGTATTTTTAAATTCAACTTATTCAAAACATCCAGGACTTGCTGTACGACCATATGGTCCTCGTCGTTGTAAATGATGAAATCCGAATTTTTACATTTTTCTGTGTCGGCAGCTTGGTTTTGCATTCTTTCTTTTACCTTGTCTTCATTCGTCGCATCCCGAAGAATCACTCTTTTTAAACGGGTGGCTTCTGATGCTGTTACACAAATAATAAAATCAAAATGACGGGTGAGACCGGCTTCAAAAAGAATAGCCGATTCGAAGAAGACCAAAGGACTGTTCTGCTGTTCCCGCCAGTGTTGAAAATCACGGATTACCCGGGGATGAACGATCCGGTTCACCTGACTCAGGGCTTGTGGATTTTTGAAGATGATATCCGCTAATAATTTTTTGTCGAGCATTCCTCGGGGGGTATACAGATCCGCCCCGAACAGACCGGTAAGGTCGTTACGGATTTCTACAGAACGATTGATTAACCGGGAAGCTTCCGGGTCGGCGAGATAGACCGGATAACCCAGTTGTTTCAAGATACCGGCGATCGTACTCTTCCCTGAACCTATGCCACCTGTTAAACCGATAGAATGTATCATTATTTTTTTTCCAATATATATTCGACCTTTTGGGGGGTATAGGACAAGTTTTTGATGTAATCCGGTGCTTTTACAACCTTGACTTCCAGATAAGTGACATCTGCATTTTTCGGATAATCTACAGAAAAGATGAAATCGCTGGCTGTAATTTTATCGTATTTACTCAGTCCTATTTCATAACTGATATTGACATTATCCGGGAAGAGCCGGAGCGTCAAAGAATCGGGGACATGAAGGGGGGTGATCGGGATGATCTTCCTGGCCTCCGTAAATTGCTCTACTTGTATATCGACTTCCACAGCGGTTTCCTGAGGAGTGCAATAAGGTAAAGCGACTAATTCTGCTGTACGGGTTATATTTTTACTGATATTTTTCAGCTTGATAAGTTCGGTCGGGATACAGTGTAAAGTGTCCAGTATATTGACCGGTCCTTCTATCCAGGTACTGTCGGGAGCGACCGTTATCTGGTTGACGATATATTGTCTTTTCAGGGTGTAATCCACAATAGGCCGGATGGCTACCTTTTTCCGGCCCGATTGTGCGAATTGGAATACGATCTCTTCCGGAGCTACACTCTGTAATTGAATTTCCGTATTTAATTGACTGCTGATTTTGTCTTTGATGTCGTTGGTGTTCAGGATGAATTCCTGTATGCCTGCCTTGTCGGAGAGGGCATGATTACAATAACTGCCTACATTAAAAGTAATAGGCAGAAAAGAAGTGCGGATGCTATGTCCCAATAAAGCAAATCCTTTGGCTTTTACCGTGAGCTGGATTTGGGTGGGGAGTTCTGCAACGGGATATTTTCCCGCGGGGAAATTGGTGTACTTGACCGGATAGGTTATTTCTGTCAGATAATCTTTGCTCAAAGTGTTCAGAAACCATAAGATGGAAGCTATGACAACACAAATCAGGTAGGAGACGATATTCCGGTTGAGGTATTTCTCCTTAAACTGCTGGATTTGCTGAAGGTTGACTTTGGGCAAGTACATGGAATCGGTTTTTATGATAAAATAGTCACATCGATCCGTCGGTTTTCGGGGGATCGGCTTTCTTTTCAGAGACAGACCGGCGAAGAGGATTGGCAGGACTGAAGCCGCTGATCCGTAGTTCGGTCAGTGCATAGGTCTACCAATCGTTCCGGACGTCGGTCGGGTGATTTATTTTGCCGGAGTAGCGTCGGTCATGTCTTTTATAACTGCCGATTTGTCGATTTTCAGGCGGTTTTGGCCTTCCACTTCCATGATAATATAATAATCCCCGATTTCGAGTACTTTTCCATAAATACCTCCGGTCGTCACAATCTTATCTCCTTTTTTCAGTGAGTCACGGAAGTTTTTCAATTCTTTCTGTCTTTTCATCTGAGGACGAATCATAAAGAACCAGAATACGACGATGATCAGGATCAAGGGTAAGAAATTCATTAAACCGTTGCTTTGTTGTTGTAATACAATAAGTAATGTGTTCATAATTGTTGTTTATTAATTTAAAATGATTTGATTTTATTCTTTTACAGTCGCGGTAAAACTCAGGATAACCTGTTTTTCCGGAATGTTTGCAAATATACGGATTTCTTTGTATTGTTTACCGTATCTGCCTTCAGAGTTGAAGGCAATTTCTATTTTTCCTTCTTTCCCGGGGCGAACGGGAGCTTTGTCATAATCGGCTGTTGTACATCCACATCCCGTTTCCACATTTTTAATCAGCAGGTTTTGGGTCCCTGTGTTTTTGAAATAGAAGGTATGGGTTACCGTTTCACCTTGGGTGATGTTACCGAAGTCCCAGGTCTTCTTTATCCATTCCACCCGGGTGTCGGCTGGCGGAACGGAAGAATTTTGTTTTTCTTTACACGAAAAAAGAAATAGATAAAAAGTAAAAAGTAGAAAATAAGAAATTTGTTTCTTCATCTTCGATTAAAAAATCAGGTGTTTTACGGAGTAATTTTTTTCTTTGATATTATTCAGGACCTCTACGCCTATTTCCAGATGTTGTTTAACGAAATTCTGCGTGACGTGTTTGTCCGATTCGGCTGTTTTTATTCCGTCGGAGATCATGGGACGGTCGGAGACTAACAGTAAGGCACCTGTCGGGATACGATTGGCAAAACCGACAGTAAAGATCGTGGCCGTTTCCATATCGACCGCCATGGCCCGGGTACTTTTCAGGTATTCTTTAAAACGATCGTCGTATTCCCATACCCGTCGGTTCGTCGTGTAGACTACGCCGGTATAATATTCCCGCCCATGATTCGTGATGGCCTTCGAACAGGCTTTTTGAATGCTGAAAGCCGGTAGGGCAGGCACTTCGTGAGGCAGATAATCGTCGGAGGTTCCTTCGCCTTTTATCGCAGCGATGGGAAGAATATAATCACCCACGGAGTTCTTTTCCTTAATCCCGCCACATTTACCGATAAAAAGCACGGCTTCGGGCTCTATGGCCGAAAGTAAATCCAGTATGGTGGCGGCATTCGGACTGCCCATACCGAAATTGACCAGCGTAATCCCGTTACAGGAGACATTAGGCATGGTCTTGTCTGCTCCGACGATAGGTACCTGATATAATTCGGAGAATAGTTCCAGATAATATTCGAAGTTGGTGAGTAAAATATATTTTGAAAAATCTTTTAATTCTCTTCCCGTATACCGGGGTAACCAATTGTCTACAATGTCTTTCTTTGTTTTCATAACCTGATCTTTGATCTTTTTGTTATCTTTGGATAAGATTAGGATGCGGTTTGGTAGGGTCAAATTGAAAATAAATTTTCATTTGTCACTGTTCTCACCTTTCACTATCTTTGACCGATTTTGCAAAATGCAATCCCCGGCCTTTCAGAACATAAAAATAGAATATTATTGTCAAACGACAAAATGATATGGATAGAGAACTGGATAAACTCAGGAATATAAGGATTGAAGACTATACTTACAATTTGCCCGACGAACGGATAGCAAAATTCCCTTTGGCCGAACGAGAGGCTTCTAAATTGTTGATATATAGGGGTGGACGGATAGAAGAAAGTCGTTTTTCAGAGGTGCGTCACCTCCTTAGGGCTGGACAGATGCTTGTGTTCAACAATACGAAAGTCATTCATGCCCGTCTGTTTTTCCGCAAGGCGACAGGAGCTGTGATCGAAGTGTTTTGTCTCGAACCGTATCTGCCGGTCGATTATGCTCAGAATTTTGCAGCTCGTGATAGTTGTGAATGGAGTTGTATGGTGGGGAACCTGAAAAAATGGAAGGAAGGGAGCATTGCCTGTGACTTTACCTATGGCGAAGCGACCTATCGGTTAACCGCCGAAAAGGTGCGGCAACAAGAGGGGGAGTTGATTATCCGTTTTAGCTGGACGGGAGGTCTTTCGTTCAGTGAAGTGCTGGAAGGATGCGGCCGGATTCCGATCCCTCCTTATCTGAACCGGGAATCGGAAGCTTCCGATGAAGTCCGATACCAAACGGTGTATTCCAAAGAAGAAGGGTCTGTGGCAGCTCCGACTGCCGGATTACATTTTACCCGGGCGATTTTAAACGATCTGAAAGAGAAAGGTGTGCATGTCCGGGAATTGACCTTGCATGTCGGGGCAGGTACTTTCCGGCCGGTAAAAGCAGAGACGATCGGAGATCACGATATGCATACGGAACATTTGGTCATTTCCCGCGAATTGGTAGAACAATTGAAGGAGAAGACCGGTGATATCGTTGCAGTGGGAACAACCTCGGTACGTACGTTGGAAAGTTTATACTGGATGGGGGTGAAACGCCTGGCAGGACAGGAGGATTTTTTTACGCTAGGACAATGGGAAGCGTATACTTTACCTCAGGATTATTCTTTGAGGGAAGCCATGGAAGCCTTGTGCGGTTGGTTCGACACAGCTTGTCAGGAGTTGCTGAAAGCCCGTACGACGATTATTATTGTTCCCGGGTACCGCTATCGGGTGATCGATGCCATGTTCACTAATTTCCATCAGCCCCAAAGTACCCTGTTGTTATTGGTCGGTGCAGCTGTCGGAGAGGATTGGCACAAAATTTATGATTACGCGCTGGCTCATGATTTCCGGTTTTTGAGTTATGGAGATAGTAGTTTGTTGGAGGTGAAAAAGTCATAGGCTATAAACTAAAGGCGAAAATAAAGCGAGGAGAAAAATAGTGAAGGATATGTTAGAGCTTTCGTTACCGGGATTCGATTATAAGGTGAAAAAGCAAAACGGGACGGTGATGATATTCGATATCGTCCGGAAGAAGTATGTGGTCCTGACGCCTGAAGAATGGGTACGGCAACATGTGGTGCATTATCTGGTAGAAAAGAAAGGATATGCGATCTCCCGGGTTGCCGTCGAAAGAGAAATTGAACTGTATGGCCTGAAAAGGCGTTTCGATATCGTGGTTTTCGACCGGAGCGGTAATCCTTGGCTGCTGGTCGAATGTAAAGCGCCTGCTGTGGCACTTACCCAAAAAGTGTTCGACCAGGTGTTTCGCTATAATCTGACACTGGCAGCTCCCTATGTAGCCATTACCAATGGGGTTCGCCATTTTTGCGGTTATATGAATCAGGAAAACGACTTCTGTTTTCTGGACGATTTCCCGGAATTTTCCCAGGAGAGGGAACTATTGGCCTGATTCCTTATTTATACGTAAATCCCATCCAGGTATGCCTGTTATTGATAGAACAAGCTATCCGGGAAGGGATTTGTGCTGATGACGTGGTGAAGCTTTCCGTGATTCTGAATGTTATCTTTTTTTTATCACGATATTTTTCCCGCCCATGAGGTTCGTTTGGTTCTTTCTTCCACTTTTATAAGCGATTTGTGTCAACAGATTGGCTGGCCCTTCTTTTATGTTTTCCGGTATCCAGACAATAGAGTCCCGGTACGGTTTGAGCACGCCGATCAAATGATCATTATTCCAGTTTTCCCAATAGACTCTGATATCTAAGTCCTGGTTGATCACTCCCTTGATGGTTACAGGTTCATTCAGATAAACGGTATCCGAAACGGTCAACGAATAACTAATCTCTTCCGCATTCAGGTAATCTTTCTCGCAACTGTTCATAAACAGTAAAAGGCTTGCTAAAATCATACCGGTAATTACTGAGCATTTTTTCATCATTCTCCAAAATTTTCTGTTATTAAAGGCCTTATAATTTGTGGGGTTCCTGTGGTAGGAATAATAAAGGGCAAAGAAATAAATGAATCTCTTGTATAAACAACAACAGCCCCGCTATTACCTGTACCACGAGTACTAACTCTAGTTTGTACAAAACTTATATCTTTTTCATTAATGGAAATATATTTTTCTGGAATCCATAAATTTGAGGGAGATAAAAAATAGTTCATTGTCATAGTCTTTTTTTCTCCAACAGAACCTCCACCTCCTAAGCCCTCGAATCTTACATTGCGTGTGGAGTAATTTCCGTCTTCTTTCTTATAAACTCCTTTTGAGCAATAAAAACCAAGAACATCTACAGAATGGACTGTTTTGTACCTTTTATATCTTCCTAATACTCTTTTGTATGATGTAGATTCTAATTGTAATATTTGCTTTCCAACCCATTCTCCGTTAGTATTTCGAACAATTTCTCGAATATATAATACTGTAACATGTACACGTCGTTTATTACCTGTATATGTTGAAGAAGCTATGGGGTATCTTGGTTCTTGTTTTGTTCGTGTTTGGGGAGAGTTGTTAACAATATATTTTCTGCTTTCTATGTTCCTAAGTTGATTGTCTTTAGTAATAATTTCATCTGAAATCACTTGATGTTTATATTTATTGATGAAAAAATATCCCTCATTATTACAAATTAGTTGATATAATCGAGAGGGTACTTTGGCTTGAATTGTTTCATTTTCATCTAAATACACTAAATTTTCGTATTGTTTTAATTTCTTTTCAAAAGATACACTATCAGAAAAAATATCTTCCTCTGCATTTGAAATTGCATGATATAACGAATAAAAATTATTTGTTTTTTCCCATGCAAAAAATTCCTCATCAGACATTTTTTCTAACACATTTACTAATGTACTCATTGCTTCGGGAGATTTGAAATGTAGAATACCGTCTATAATTTCATAGGAATTCTGTTGGGAACAGCCTTTAGTTGAAGGAAGATCTTCTTTTTCTATTATTTTTTCTTCACAAGAAAAAAATAATAAAATTATACTAATACATTTTAATAGTTTATTCATAGTTTTAAAAATTAAAATTGATGGATTAAAATTATAGAATAAATTAAGGATTCAATTAATATACCTCTTGTTTCTAATTGTAATGTTGTTTTTTTATACACTGATTGTGAGTTTGTTATAAAAATAGTATTAAGAAAAATTGGTAAAAGGTGATAATTCGTTTATAAGGGGTGGAAACTGGAGACTTGTTATTCGGGAATCTAAACGGGGGCAGTCTGTTTTATAGGTAAATGATAGGAGTACTGCTTGCCGTATATTCCTGCTGTAGGGTTTCGGTGAGTGATTTCAGGATATTCGTCCTTTTGTTTCATTCGGGCGTATGTTTCCGGATTTTCTCCCGTATGTTTTTCCAAAAAGATACGGACGAATTTTAAAAAAGATATGTATGGATTTTAACGAAGATATGTATGGATTTTCCGGGGGAGAATGATCTTTCCCGGATCAGAGTCGGTTTGCAATTCAGTGATACATTTAGGGTAAACATATATTAACTGCCAAAATTCTATTAAATACAAATTCTAAATGGTGTAATCTGGTATGTAGGTGCCTTATCTTATTTTGTGGATTCTGTATTTGTAATTTGTGTTTTTGTAATTGTAAAACAGAAAAATGTGTGTCTGTAAATCAGTTTGTTGTGATTGGACAGGTTTGTAAATTTGGTAAAAAAATGAAATTGAATTGTAAGGTCGTATTTATCCTGCTTTTTCTTCTATGAATTGTCCAGTAAGGAGAGTATTATTGTTAAGATATCGGCCCGTTCGTCCATACCCAATTTTTTCCGGATAGCCGTTTTCCGTTTGTGGATTGAATAGACACTTTGCCGGATGACAAAAGCGATTTCATCGGTTTTGAAACCACCTCGGATCAGACAACACAATTGAATTTCTTTTTCGTTCAGGGAAGGAAACTTATCCTTCAATTTTTGCTGGAAATTGTTGTATAAATAATTTATGGTGAAATAGAGTTCATCCCAGTTTAAATCGGTCTGTCCGATGTCTCCCAGAATTTCATTATACATTTTTAAAAATGCCTGATGCTTGTCATGGGGATAGCTTGAAATAAAAGCTAATTTTTTGGATACTTCCAATTTATTCAGCAACAGTTCTTTAAATTTATCCTGACATCGGTTTTGTTCTTGGCATAAATGCTGTAGAGTTTCGATCATTTGGCAGGCGTTCAGGTATTTTTCCCGTCTTTTTTTCAATAAGATACCGATATAAGTGGCTAGTAGTATAAAAAGTAAAGCCAGAACGAGGTTACCGTTGACCAATAGCATGCGCTGGCGGACCAGCCTGCGGTTTTCGCGTTGCCATTTCTTTTGGTGGTGGCGGTTGACGATATTGTCGATACGTTCTTCGGTCTTGTTTAGTTGGTAATCTGTAATATAGGTTGTATATTTCTTATAATGATTTAATGCCGACTGATAGTCTTTCTTTAACTCGGCAATTTGGTATAGTTGTTTATAATATTGGGCTTGTAATTTTTCCGAATCGTCCGTTGACACGGATGCCTTTTTCAGATAATACCTGGCAGAATCCAGCTGCTGGCGATGTAGATAAATTTCACTTAAAAGGAGATAACCCTGTTTCTGAAACTCCGGATTCGGATCATATTTTAAGGCATTATGCGTGTAAAGAATTGCATTCGCTGTATTTTGTGTGTTCGAATAAGAAATACTGATCTGCAACATGAGGTAAGCCACATCTACCGAATCCTGTAAATTCAAAGCGTTTAGCTCGGCCTTTTTATAATATGTCCGGGCTGCTGCATATTGTCTGGTGTTGAGCAGACAGTCGCCCATTTCATAATTGCTGTATTTATTCTGGGGAGAGTGATATTCTATGGCTTTTTGGTAAGATTCGATACTCGCTTGTTGGTCACGGCGAAGTTTATATAGCTCTCCGAGGTGATAATGAATTTGAAATAAGAGCATACTGTCTTGTCGTGGTGCATTCTCTTTTGCTTCCGACAGGTTGATAGAGGCTTTTTCATAATAACCGTTCTTGCTGTCCATGATACCCGTAAATAAATGGGCCCACCCTGCTTTGGTTGAATCACCCTGTTGCTGAAAATATCGGGCTGTATTAGAAAGGGGAGGATATACCGAGATATCCTGATAGGCTTCGTAAGCAGCATGAACTTTTAATAAATATAGGTTGTGACGGGCATTCCGTTTTAATATTTTTGGGGAAATGGAATCCAGCAGCTTCAAAGCTTGTTGAGGGGAGGAATAAATCAATTGTGCAGCTTGATTCAGCATTCTTTCTGAAGGATATCGATTTCGGCAACTGCCCCAAAGGCTTGCAAAAATAAAGATGAACAGACAGCTTTTCATATTTGGTTCGAAAGGTTTGTATTCACTTTGCTAAGTTTACCTTTTTCAGTATGCTGATTGGCGAATCTGCAGTTCTGATAGATAGGTCAGTAGTTTCAGTTCCACCAATCAGCAGGGGGCCGATTTTTGAATAAGATGCTAATTACGAAAAGTCATAGATTCGACTTTTCGGGCAGTCTCGGTAATCGGGATAGCGCTCCTTTATTTGTTTGTATTGAAATAGTTGTCCAACAGTTCGAAAGCAACGGCAAAGGAGCTGACCTGATTACTCATGACCTGTTTTTCTGCTATTTTTAAATTTTCCTTTTGGCTTTGATAGAAATGGTTGCGTAATTGTTCGTCGATGGTTTCGTACATCCAGTATGTGGATTGTTCGGCACGGCGGACATCGAAATAACCGTTTTGTTGAGTTTCACTGCAATAGTGCAGGATATTTTCCCAAATAGCATCGATACCGGTGCGTTCATAAGCGGAACAAGTCATGACTTTGGGCATGACGCCGGATTCGTGGGGCGGAAAAAAGTGCAGGGCGGTCTGGAGCTGCGCTTTAGCTAGTTCTGCCCGTTGAATGTTGTTCCCGTCGGCTTTGTTGATAATGATGCTGTCGGCCATTTCCATGATTCCCCGTTTGATGCCCTGAAGCTCGTCTCCGGCTCCGGCAATTTGTACCAGCAGGAAAAAGTCGACCATCGAGTGTACGGCTGTTTCGCTTTGGCCTACACCGACCGTCTCGATGAGGATGATGTCGAAGCCGGCTGTTTCACAAAGGATCATGGCTTCGCGGGTTTTCCGGGCGACACCACCTAAGGAACCTGCTGACGGGGAAGGCCGAATGTAAGCATGAGGGTCACAGGCAAGCTCTTCCATACGGGTCTTGTCGCCCAGGATACTTCCTTTCGACCGTTCACTACTCGGGTCGATGGCCAATACAGCGATTTTATGTCCCTGGCCGGTGAGATATTTTCCGAAACTTTCGATGAAAGTACTCTTGCCGGCTCCCGGTACACCCGTGATACCGATCCGTACAGACCGTCCGGAGGAGGGCAGACAACGGTTGATCACTTCCTGGGCAACGGCCTGGTGCTCGGGTTTGGCACTTTCTACCAGCGTGATCGCCTGGCTTAGGATGTTGATGTTTCCTTTCAGAATACCTTCGACATAATCGTCGGTGGTCAGGGTTTGCCTCCGTATATTTTTCAGGCGCGCAGCAATATTGGGATTCATGGGATCGGGCTGCTCGATGCCTTTGTTCACCTTTAATCCTTCATATTCCGGAGCATTCTCCGGATGTTCTATACATTCTGACATAATTTCCCAGATTTGATTTGTTTCACGCAAAGATAGGATAAAAAGGTGGATTTTCATAAAAAACAGCCGGTAACCGAAAGTCTGGAAAGAAACGATTGATTTGCCGACTGCCTGCTGGGTTTTTGGAACTCCGCTATATAATAGGGGACAGGCAAGTTTTGTGTACTTTTTAATAAAAAAATAAGCGTGGAACTTGCACATACCCGGAATCAAGGGAACTGGTATTCCACAACAACCGGGTAAGACAAGCTCACGCTTAGAATATGTATATTTATATACGTACTCACTACGCGAGCGTTGTCAATATCCGCCTTAGTTGTTGTAAATGAATCACAATTGAAATTACCAGTTTCTTGATTCTAAGGCGCTTTTGAAAACGCTACATGAAATAAAAAAATGCCGATACCTCTTGTATCCGGCTTTACAAAGAAATATAATTTTTAGTTTATATCCAATTATTTTTAAATATTTTTTAATCGTTCGATCAATTCATCACCTAAAGCGGTTTTTGCCTTTATGTGTTCCTGGACGGTTTCCACGAAAGGATTATTTTCAAAAGCTCCCCGTACCTGTTCGAAATCGATCTTCTTTTGTTTTTGATTACCGTCGGCTCCGAAACCGGTTTGAGCTGTCATGGAAAATTCTTTTTTCGCATCTTCATAAAGCATTTTATCGAGATTGACCACAGCTTCTTTCCAGGTATTCACTATCCGGATCACATCCCCGGCTGTGATACTTTCAGGTGTGACCCGGTACCAGGGTTGCATGACTTCCCAAGCCCAGGTCCATTCGAGTTGATAATAGTCGGCATGAAGTTGGCGGAAAGTATCCGTGATCTGTCCGACAGATTCGATCTCTCCGTTTTCTATCCGGCGGATCAGGCGGATGATCCCTTGTTGGGGGACGATCAGACCGGAAAGGTCTACCCATTCGCCGCTACCTTCTGTCCGGGTAGGGGCCAGGCGCTGGCGGATCTCTTCGTTGTTGTGAAATGTCAGGTTTTCCAGCCTTTTAATGATCGAGTTCCCTAGAAATTTGTTGATAGCCATGGAATAATATTGGATACCTTTTTTCAGGGAATTACTTTTGATGTGTGCACTTTGGTATGAATATTCTTCCGAAGTTTCACCGGACACCTGTTGCAGGGTGCGGAGTACTTCTATACCGCTCAGCATTTTCTGAATGGTATAGGGACTGAGCAGGTTAAAATTAATATAATCGAGTTGATGGCTGTCTTTGCGTTTGTCACGTTTGGGCCATTTCTGAGCATCCCGGATCGTACCGACACTCCTTAGATTGACTGCCGGTACCAGATAAGTCTGGTTATTTTGTTCGATCAGATAGGAAAAAGGCAGGTCCGAAGTATCCGGATGGCTGACATGCCGCCCCATAATCAAAGAAAAAGCCCCGATTTTCGCCGGCCAGAGTATATAAGAATCACTGGTTGTTTTCGAACCGCGTTCGACGATACCTTGGTGGATGGGTCCCAATTTATAAAGATGATTGCTTTGGTTTGAACCACTACCGGCATTCAGAAAAGAGAACATACCGGCGATCAACAGACTGGATTTATGCATGGTCACCGTATAAGGACCGGCAAATACGGCACAAGCCTCTCCGTTTTCTCCCTGGCAATTGCTGAAGAATAGAGAATCATGAGCTGAGAACAGATGGCCTAAATGACAGGCTTGCCCGATGAAACACCGTACTAAAGCTGCTCCGTCGTTGATACAGGTGCCCGAAGAAAAAATGAAATCTTCAGCCATCACATTATGACCGATAAATACCGGTGCTTCTGCATTACTGTTGATGGAACCGTTTTTCAAACGGGATGTACCTTCGATGGTCGTGTAATCGCCTATGCAGACGTTACGGATCGTTCCGGTGTTGATGATTCGTACGTGATTACCGATTTTTCCTTCTGTCGAGGACACTTGCTCGGTATATCGTTCGATCAGTGCCTTGAGACGCTCGGTCAGGACAGGAAAATGGCGGTATAGGGCGATAATATAAGCCAGATGGGCCGATAATTCATTGAAAATAGGCACTTCCCGTCCTCCGGTTTCATTCAATACAGCCACTAAAGTTCCGTTTCCAAAGGACGAACGTCCTTCCGTTACGATCAGATTGGCATTCTGTATAAAACAATTTTCTCCGATCCGGTAGTTGGCGATATAATTGGGGATATTTTCGATCAGGACATTATTACCCACCCGACAGTTGTGTAAGGTGACATTGAACAAACCGGCATGTCTGGGGAGTCCTCCCTCTAAAATGAACTCGTAATCGAATATGCCTAGTTCGATATCTCCTGAAAAACGGACATTTTGTATATAATCGGTTTTAAATCCGGAAGCAACTTTTACACGTTGCCAATCTGTCGAACTGCAGCCTTGTGCTTGCAGCCGGGTGATTTCCTCCTGGGTCAGATTTCTCAATACCATACGATTTTGTTATTTTATCTGAATGCAAAGATATACTTTTTGCATCAATATTTATCCGGTGGATAGAAACGGTCGGGGAAATGAATGAACGCTTAAAAATAAATAGAAGTTTGTTTGGTTAAGTGGTTTGTAATCAGTGTAATGGGATATGAATAGCCTGAAGAAACGAATATTTTTTGCTTTTCAATAAGAAAAAAGTAATTATATTTGTTCGGTTTTACGGAAGTGATCCTAAGGAGACTTTCAGTGCTGATACCGTGGTTTTAAATATCCTGAGGTCTGAAATTGATTATTATTTTTAGCTTCGTCGGTAAAAGTTGTGCAACGTGAATGAATAAAGAAATCCTTTTTGAAGATATCAAGTGTGGGAATTTGAGTGCTTTTGAGGCATTATTTCGGCAGTATTATCCCTCTATGTGTGTGATTGCCGGAAAATTGGTCGCTAACAGGGAAGTGGCAGAGGATATTGTACAGGATGTTTTTATCCGTTTATGGGAAAAAAAGGCGGAATATGACAAAATACCGGATTTCAGGACTTTTCTTTACGTTGCAGTGCGTAATCTTTGTTATAATTACCTGAGAGATAAAAAGAAAACGATCGATTTTTCCCAGATCGAACTGCCTGATAAGCAACTTTCTTTTCAAGAACAACTGATACAGGAAGAAACATATCGCTTGATCTCTAATGCAATTGCGGAATTACCTGTACAAAGTGGAAAAATTATGCGGCTGGCTCTCGAGGGAAAGCAAAATAAAGAAATCTCGGAAATATTGGGAATCGCAGTTACTACTGTAAAAACCCTGAAATACAACGCACTGAAAATGTTGAAAAATTCCCTGAAAGGTTATTTCCCCGTGTTGTTGTATATTTTATTCCGGAAAAAATAAAAAAAATGATTCCCATTCATCCTTTTACAATCTTTGTGTGTTCTTAGGACAGAATCTTGAATGTACAATGAAATGGAGTATCAGGAAGAATACCGGATGGCAGATCTGATCAGAAGACAGTGGTTAGGTATTATCACCGCTGAAGAGCAGGCAGAACTGGAAGCTTGGAGCTTACAAGAGGAGCATGCCCGTCTTTATGCAAAAATCAGGAACCAGGCCGAGTTGCAAAAGAGAAATTTATATGTGGACGGATTGGATGTAGACGGAGTGTGGCATAAACTTCGGGAACAGATTGCTGACGTTCCTGTACGAAAACGCCGTTTCTTCACCCGTTACCGGGTGGTAGCTTGTCTGCTGTTATTGATCGGTGTCGGGACTTTACTGGTGTATAACCGGTATAGCCGTTTGCAGCCTTCAGACTTATTGGTCCAGTCCATTCATCCGGGATCTTCGAAAGCAGTTCTGATTACGAACGAAGGCAAACAGATTATTTTGCAGGATTCCCTGAACCAGGAAATTCAGGTGGATGAATCGGTGACTGTAAAGAATACCGGTCTGTTGGCGGAATATTGTCTGCAAGATTTACAGGCCGCAGAACAGGCCGAAATCAAGTACAATACGATCGTTGTACCCCGTGGTGGGGAATATGAAGTTCGGCTACCGGATGGGAGCTATGTGTGGATGAATGCTGATTCGGAAATTCGTTTTCCGGTCGTATTTACGGGGCAGACCCGGCAGGTCAGTTTAAAAGGAGAGGCTTATTTTAAAGTGGAAAAAGATAGCTTGCATCCTTTTATCGTGAATGTATACGATAAATTGAAAGTAGAGGTATTGGGGACAGAGTTCAATGTGCAGGCTTATTCGGGGGATGAGGTGGTAAAAACGACGCTGAATTGTGGAAAAGTCAGGGTTATGATGGGGAAGGAAGCTTTGGAACTGGCACCTGATCAACAGGCAGTCTGTGACTTACGGCATCGGAGATTTCACAAAATAGAGGTGAATGCAAACTATTTTTCGGCTTGGAAGGACGGTAAATTTATTTTTGAAGATGAACCTCTGGAAAATATTTTGAACAGTCTGGCCCGGTGGTATAATATTTCTGTTTTTTATCAAAACGAGGAACTCAAAAATTTTCATTTTACCGGAGATTTGGAGAGGTACGATGATTTTTCCGTCGCTTTGCGGATGTTGGAAAAAGCCACTAATATACGGTTTCTGGTGACCGGTCGCACTGTCGTAGTTCAAATAATATAACAATTACCTGATATAATGATGAATGGGGGTGAGAAAGCGGCTTACCCGGCTTTTTTCATGTCTTAACTTAACTAAAATAATCAGCTTATTTATGGGAGAAACAATCGTAGAAGCCCGGCACTTATCGCATCGTTATGCAACACAGTGGGCTATTCAAGACATTAATTTCGAAATCAGTCAGAGGGGGATTTTGGGGTTATTGGGTTCTAACGGAGCAGGTAAATCGACGACGATGAATATTATCTGTGGGGTTTTGAATCAGACCGAAGGGGAGGTTTTTATCAACGGTATCAATTTGAGGACCGATCCGGTAGAGGCCAAGAAGTATATCGGTTTTTTACCGCAACGGCCACCTTTATATCCGGAATTATCCGTTGATGAATACCTGACTTATTGTGCCCGTCTGCGGCTGATGGACGCCCGGGAAATCCGGCAGGCAGTAGATACGGCCGAAGCTAAATGCGGCATTACACATTTTAAAAAGCGGTTGATCGGAAATTTGTCCGGGGGTTATCAGCAACGGGTGGGAATTGCACAGGCAATCGTTCATAATCCGCGCTTTGTGGTACTGGACGAACCGACTAACGGGCTCGATCCGGTGCAGATCGTAGAGGTCAGACACCTGATTAAGGAGATCGCTGCTGAACGGGCAGTTATGCTTTCTACCCATATCTTGTCGGAAGTACAGGCCACCTGTGATAAGATCAAAATGATAGAACACGGTCATATGATTTTTTCGGGTACGATGGAAGAATTTAATAATTATGTAGAACCTTGTTCTTTTTTGGTGACTTTCGGTAATCCGCCGGCTCCGGAAGAATTGAAAAATATCGATGGCATTTCGGAAGTCGAACCGTTGACCCTCAGGGAGTATCGCGTATATTTCACAGCTCCGGCCGGTATTACACAACAGGTCATTGCCCGGAGTGTAGAGAAAGGATGGCAATTGGAAGAAATTTGCCTGGAGCGGGAATCGCTGGATACCATTTTTGCACGTTTATCTAAGAATAGTAAATGATATGAGGCTCAAAGATTTCAATATAGTTTACCAAATCGCCCGGACAGAATTGAGGGTTATTTTTTATTCTCCTGTAGCCTGGTTGATTTTGGTGGTATTTGCCGTACAATGTGGGTTTTCGTTTTGTGACGTGATCTGGCCGGCGATAAAGAGCCAATCTTTAGGATATGAGGTTCAGGCTCTGACGGGTAGTGTGTTTACGAGCGGAAAAGGTATTTTCCCGGTGATGCTGGAACACTTGTATTTTTATATTCCTTTGCTGACCATGGGACTGATGAGCCGGGAATTCAGCAGCGGCTCTATAAAGCTATTGTATTCTTCTCCGGTGACTAGTGCCCAGATTATCCTGGGAAAATACTTGTCGGTTATGATTTATTGTGCCGTTTTGCTGGGGGTGATTTTAGTATATGTCGGTCTGGGGGCTTTGACGATCGGGCATATGGACGGTACGCTGATTTTTTCGAATTTTTTGGGTATGTATCTGCTGATTTGTGCTTATGCTGTCATCGGGCTGTTTATGTCCTGCCTCACTTCCTATCAGGTAGTGGCTGCTATCGGAACTCTGGCTTTTTTATCTTTTTTGAATTTTATCGGCGGAGTGGGACAGGAGATACCTTTGGTCCGGGATATTACTTATTGGCTGGCTTTGAACGGTAGGGTAGGCCTTTTTGTCGCCGGCATGATCAATACGGAAAACTTAATTTACTTTTTGGTGGTGATCGCTGCTTTTCTCTTACTTTCGGTCTGGCGTTTACAGGCGGTAAGAGAAAAACAGCCGGGGAGGAAAAAAATACTGAAATTAACGGGATTGGCAGTAGGAGTCGTTGTGCTCAGTTATGTTTCGTCACGTCCTTTTCTTACCTGGTATTGGGATACGACCGCTACGCAGAGTAATACTATTTCTGTTCTTTCACAGGATTTACTCCGGCAATTGAAAGGAGAACTGAAGATCACTACATATGTGAATTTATTGGATGCCAATTATGAGAGTGGGCTGCCAGCGGCACATAAAAAGGATTTCGAACGTTTCCGCCCTTATGCCCGCTTTAAGCGGAATTTGAAACTGGATTATGTGTATTATTATGATTATGCCGGATATAAATATCTGGACGAATTGTATCCCGGGTTGTCGGACCGGGAAAGGGCTGAAAAAATCTGCCAGGCTAAGGGCTTGGATTTCGGTATGTTTCTGACGCCGGAAGAGATTCGCCGGAAGATCGATCTGAGCGGAGAATTGAATCATTTTGTCCGCCAGGTGGAATGGAACGGTGAACGGAAGACCTGGTTACGGGTGTATAAAGATATGTATGTATTCCCCAGTGAGCAGGAGATGACTGCTGCTCTGAAAAGGTTGTTGGTAAAACCGCCCAAATTGTGTTTTCTGACCGGATACGGCGAACGGAATAGTACGAATAAGAGAGAAATGGATTATAGTTTTTTTTCCTCTGAGCTGTCTTTGCGGAGTGCTTTGATCAATCAAGGGTTCGATGTGGAAGATTTCTCTCTTTCCGGAAAGGAGAGAATTCCGGATGAAGTGGATATTTTAGTAATAGCCGATGTAAGAAGTAAGATCCCGGAGGGAGATTTCCGGATGATCTGCGAATATATTGAACGCGGGGGAAATTTGTTTTTGCTGGGTGAACCGGGTACGCAGGAATTTATAAATCCGTTGGCAGAATTGATTGGGGTGAGATTCCGGAATGGGATGCTGTTACAGGCCAGGGAAGGATATTTACCTTCTTTGACAATTGCCGGAATGGATCCGGAGGGGGATGAAAAGTTCCCGGTTTTCCAGAAAATGCGGCAATATGGTTTTTGTTTTGCTTTACCTGGTTGTACAGGTCTGGAAATACAGAAAAAGGGCTTCGGGATAACACCTGTTGCCTGTGTGGGGGATTCCATCAGTTGGCAAGTGAACCGGTTGTATGCAGAAGATGCTTTGAAGGGTCTGAATCATCCGGGCCCGGCCGAAGGGAAAGTACTGCCTGTCATTGTCGCCCTGGACCGTAAGGTCGGGGATAAAGAACAGCGGATTTTAGTTGCCGGGGATGCCGATTGTATCAGTAATGCAGAGCTGACCCGGGCCCGGCAGGGAGTTAAGACTGCTAATTTCACTCTGGCTACCGAATCTTTCCGCTGGTTGGCCCGGGATGAATTTCCGGTATTGCTCCCCAGTATACCTCCCCGTGACAACGAATTGTATTTGGGACGGAAGGATATGCCCTGGCTGAAATTCGGAACCATGGGATTGCTGCCCGGTCTTTTGGCCCTGGCTTATGGAGTGGTTCACTACAGAAGAAAAAGAAATTAAGATTAAAAGAAAGTTCAAATGAAAACGATTTTTAGAATAGCACAGACAGAACTTCGTTTGTTTTTCTATTCACCGATAGCCTGGCTGATCCTGATCATTTTTGCTTTTCAGGCCGGAATGGCATTTTGTGATACTTTTAGCTATCAATTGCAGAATAAAGCTTTGGGACGGGGGCAGATTCCTTTCCAGACAGTGATTTTATTGTTGGGGGATAGCGGTTCGTTCTTCAAGGTGCTGAATAATCTGTATCTGTATATTCCTTTACTGACAATGGCATTGATGAGCCGGGAATATAGTTCCGGTTCTATCAAGTTATTATATTCTTCGCCGGTAACTAATTTTCAGATTATCGGGGGGAAATTTCTTGCTATGATGTTGTACGGTGGATTGATGCTGGTCATTTTGCTCCTGCAGGTGGTGTTTGCTTTTATTTTTGTGAAAAACCTCGATATTCCGCTGATATTGTCCGGGTTACTCGGTATTTATCTGGTTTTGTGTGCTTATTCGGCTATCGGTCTCTTTATGTCTACCCTGACTTCTTACCAGATCGTGGCAGCAGTCGGTACACTGGTGATACTTACCTGCTTGAATTTTGTAGGCGGACTTTGGCAGGATATTCCTGTCATACAGGAGATTACCTGGTGGCTGTCTTTGTCGGGACGGGCCAAAACGTTTACGGCAGGACTGATATGCAGTGAAGATGTCGTGTACTTTGGGGTGGTGATCGGATTATTTTTGACCTTGTCTGTTTTGAAATTGCAATCGACCAAGCAGCATTATTCCTGGTGGTGGCGGTGGGCACGTTACGGGGGAGTGGTTTGTATCGCTCTGGGAATCGGATACCTGACTTCGAAACCGATGTTCATGTGTTATTATGATACGACGGAAACCGAACACAATACCATCACCCGCGAAGGCCAACGGGTCATGAATCTGATCGACGATCAGCTGACTATTACCATGTATGTCAATTTATTGGATAAAAGTGCTCCGGCAGGGATGCCGGAGAATCAAATGTCGAACCTCCGGGAATTGAAACCTTTTCTACGTTTTAAACCCGATACCCGCTTGAAATATGTCTATTTTTATGATAGCACCGATCATAGCCGTTTCCGTGGGGCTACGGCTTCTTTACCTTTGAGGGAACAAATGCTGAAAATATGTGATGACGAGGACCTGGATCCGGAATTTTTTCTGTCTCCGGAAGAAATTCACCGGCAGATCGATCTGACCTCCGAAGGAAACCGGATGATTTATCTACTGGAACGGGCGAACGGCCGGAAATCTTTTCTGCGTTTTTACGACGGCATGGATATCCGCCCCAGGGAAACAGAGATTACGGTGGCCTTGAAACGGTTGGTGACCGATGCTTCCAGAATAGTTTTTCTGACCGGACACGGGGAGCGGAGCTTGTATTGGAATGATAAAGGTGGATTATATTCACTGATTCAAAGAAACGGCCGGAATGCTTTAGTGAATCAGGGGTTTGATGTAGATACCCTGAATTTGACCGGCCGGACGGTTATTCCCGAAGATATCGATATTCTGGTTATTGCGGCTCCTGAAAAAAGATTGTCCCCTCAGGAACAGGGATTACTGGATTCATATATAGCTAAAGGAGGTAATCTGATCATTACCGGTGAACCGGGTAAACAAGAATTGATGAACGGGTTGGTGAAAAATCTGGGAATCGGCTTTAAGGAAGGAATAATCCTGCAACATGAGGAGGCCGACTGGGAGGAAGATTTTATTGTCGGTGATATCGCTGAATCCGGAGCACAACAAACCGGAGTCGGTGCAGGGCTTTTAGCCCGGCAATACCAAGTCGCTTTTCCGGGTACTACGGCTTTGTCGTTCAATGCAGGCTACGGATTTCAGGGGGTACCTATCGTGGAATATGCCGGGGATACGCTTATGCTGGCTTTGAAACGGCAGCTGGGAGGAGAAGAACAACGTATTATCGTTTCCGGGGATGCCGATTGGTTCAGTACCGAAGGACTGGCTTTACGGAAAGACGATGTCCGACTGAATAATTTCGGGTTATTCATGGAGATGTTGCATTATATGACTTATCAGCAATTCCCGGTGGATAATAGCCGTCCATCTCCTACGGACGATACCCATTATCTCGATATTGCCGATATCGGATGGATAAAAGGTCTTTTTATCGGCCTGATTCCTTTACTCGTCTTGGGAGGGGCGATAGGATTCCGGCTGAAACGGAAAAGGCAATAATGTGAAAATTATCTTAAAAAAGTATCTTTTTTATTCATCCCTTTCTTGGATTGATGTGTTCTATATATCGAAAAACGGAAGATTATTGGGGATAATCTTCCGTAAGAACTCAGCAATTAACGGGGTGTCGTTACTATCATTAACTACTAAGCATGTAAAATTATGAAAAAAAAGCGAAATTTTTTACTGAAAAGTATTTTGCTGCAGTTAAATTTCTCTCTGGAAAAGGCGGGGATTTTACTGGTACTGGTGTTGGTGTTTTCCATCCAGGCAAAAGCTTATTCTCAGACGCGTATTACTGCAAAAAGGCAGGGGGTTACAATTGACGAGGTTTTAAAAGAGGTCCGGGAAAAGTCCGGTTACCGTTTTTTATACCGGGTAGAGGAAGTAAACAGATATGGCAAAAGAGATATAGATGTGAAAGATGCGGAAGTCGAAGATTTTCTAGGACAATTACTGCAAAATACGGATCTCACCTATGAAGTGGAGAATGAGGTCATTATTATCCGGCCGGAAAAACAACGGCAGGACTCCCGGGTGAATGTACAGGTGGTCAGAGGAAAGGTGACCGATGAAAATAACCTGGCTTTACCGGGAGCTACGGTTTTATTGAAGGGGACATCCTACGGAGTAGTCACTGATTCACACGGGAAATTTACGATGGAAGTCATGGAAAGGGATACGGTTACTTTACTGGTATCGTTTGTAGGGATGGAAACGAGGCTTGTAAACCTGAAAAAAGGGCAAACGGAAATATTGGTTTCGCTTAAACCGGATATCAAAGAGATGAAAGAAGTCGTGGTGACCGGGTACGGGAATGTCCGTAAAACAAGTTTTACCGGAAATTCGGTTACAGTGACCAAAGATGAATTGATGTCCGTTTCGAAATCGAATGTCATCAAGGCATTACAGACTTTCGATCCTTCATTCCGTATTCAAACCAATAACGATTGGGGGTCCGATCCGAATGCGCTGCCCGAAATGTATGTGCGGGGAAGGTCGGGTATCAGCGGTGTAAAGGAATTGGACCGTGATCCTTTGACGAAATCGGCTCTGAAGGATAATCCCAACTTACCGACCTTTATCATGGATGGTTTTCAGATCAGTGTGGAACAGTTATACGATATGGATCCTAACCGTATTGAAAGTATTACCATCCTGAAAGATGCTGCGGCTACGGCTTTGTATGGTTCCAGGGCTGCCAACGGTGTGGTGGTGATTACGACGGTGGCTCCTCAGATGGGTAAGCTGAATGTGTCCTATAATTTTACAGGGGATGTTACGGTACCCGATCTGTCGGATTATAACCTGATGAATGCACGCGAGAAACTCGAAACGGAAGTGGCGGCCGGAGTATTCGAAGATCTGGCTAAAGATAATCCTTTGGGAGCCGAACAGCAATATTACGCTAAATTGGCTTCCATTACCAGAGGGGTGGATACTTACTGGTTATCGAAACCGTTACAGACCTCTTTCAATCACAAACACAGCCTGAGCGTCGACGGCGGATCGGATAATTTCCGTTTCGGCATACAATTGAGCTACAATAATGAAGACGGGGTGATGAAAGAGTCTTTCCGGAACCGGGTGGGAGCCGGCGTATATCTGGATTACCGGATCGGTTCATTCCAGCTCAAAAATATGGTCACTTATACCAATACCCGTTCGCAGGAGTCTCCTTACGGGGCTTTTTCCGACTATACCGGTTGTCAGCCTTACGATCCTTATAAGGACGACGAGGGGAACTATCTGGAAAATCTGCCCAATTGGGACGGAAAGAATGAAAAACGCCCTAATCCTCTTTATGAGGCGACTTTATCCAATTTCGATAAATCCAAATATGAAGAAATTGTCAATAATCTGGGTATCAACTGGAATATAACTACCGGTTTGTTATGGAAAACTCAATTCAGCCTGACGCGTAAGATTACCGATACGAAACGTTTTCTGGATCCGTTGTCTTCGAAAAATACAACTCCCCAGACTGCAGAAAATCCTTCTTCCGGCGAATTGAATACCAGTAGGGGAAATGAGTTCTACTGGGATCTGAGTTCAACCCTGTCTTATAACCGTTCTGTCGAAAAACACCATATCAATTTGTTGTTGGGGGTGAATGCCCGCTCTGCCAAAACCGATAATATTTCGGCTTCTTACCGGGGATTCCCTTCCGGGGCTTTGAGTTCTCCGAATTATGCCGAAGAAATTGTTTCCAAACCGGTAAGTTCCGATAATTCCACCCGGCTGATCGGTTTTCTGGGGACCCTGAATTACAGTTATAACGATGTGTATTTGCTGGATGCTTCGGTACGTATGGACGGTTCTTCGGAATTCGGGGCGGATAAACGGTTTGCTCCCTTCTGGTCTGCGGGGACCGGTGTCAATATTCATAACTACGGTTTTATGAAAGGACAAACGGTTATTGACCAGTTGAAAATACGGGTTTCATACGGACAAACCGGGAAAGTGAATTTTCCGCCTTATGTAGCCCGAACGACTTATAAAATGTTTACGGACGGTTGGTATAAAACCGGTTTCGGTGGTACCCTCTATGCTTTGGGGAATACAAACCTAACCTGGGAAACGACGAATACCTGGGATGCCGGTGTTGAACTGAGTTTATGGAAACGCCTGCTTTATATCAAAGCTTCTTATTATCAGAAAAAAACGGTGGATCTCGTCAATTCGGTGACGATTCCGAGTTCGACAGGTTTTACCACTTATATGGATAATATCGGAGAGGTGGAAAATAAAGGATATGAACTGGAATTCCGGAGCGAAGTAGTCCGTCGAAAAGATCTGTTTGTAGCTGTTTTCGCTAACCTGGCCCACAATGAAAATAGAATCCTGAAAATATCGGAGAGTCTGAAGGCTTACAATGACCGGGTAAAAGACCATTTTGCCAACAGTAACCGGTTCGACGGTTCGAATACCCAGCCGTTTACTCAATATGTCGAAGGAGGATCCCAGACGTCGATTTGGGGAGTTCCCTCACTTGGAATCGATCCTGCTACCGGAGAGGAGATTTTTATCCGCCCGGACGGAAGCATTACCAATACCTGGAATACGAACGATCAGGTGGTCTTGGGGGATACAGAACCCAAAATACAAGGTACTTTCGGGTTGAATGCCACTTATAAAAATCTGAGTTTGTATATGACTTTTATGTATGAAGCCGGCGGCCAGATATACAACAGCACTTTACGTGACAAAGTAGAAGATGTGAATGTATACACCTCTAATGTCGATAAACGGGTGTTCTCCGAACGTTGGCAAGAACCGGGGGATAAGGCTCGTTACCGTAAGCTGACCAGCGGAGTGGGCGGCAGTATTATGCGTACCCGTCCGACTTCCCGTTTTGTCGAGGATAACAATGTATTGACCCTGAACTCTATTTCTCTGGGATATGATTTCGATGCCGGGCAGAAGTGGATGAAGACGATCGGCTTGAGTATGCTGCGTTTTGAGATCGGTGCGAACGATGTTTGCCGTTGGTCGTCGGTGAAGGTGGAAAGAGGATTGAATTATCCTTATGCCCGGAGTTTTAATTTTTCGCTGAAAGCTGCTTTCTAATTTTTAAATTTTGAATTATGAAAATATATCATTGGATAATAGCCTGTTGTTTACTGTTGCCATTGGGAGGTTGCAGTAATTGGCTGGATGTGATTCCGGAGGATTCTGTGGATGAAAAAGATTTGTTTTCCACCGGAGAGGGATACCGGAATGCGTTGAACGGTGTATACCGCCAGATGTCTCAGACTTCGATGTACGGGCAGCAGATGAGCTGGGGATTTATTGATGTTTTGGGACAGTTGTACAATACTCAAAAATTGTCGAATTATTCGGCATATGGAATCGCGGGAAAGAATTATGCTTACCGTGATGAAACAGTGAAGTCGGTGATTCAGGTTATCTGGTCGAATACCTATAATTCGATTGCAAACTGTAACAATATTGTCGGGCGGATTACCGGGGAGGATCCCTCTAAATTCAGAGGAGGTGAGGCAGAACAGCATATGATCCAGGGGGAGGCGCTGGCTTTACGGGCTTTCCTGCATTTTGATTTACTGCGGCTTTGGGCTCCGGCACCGGTGACCAATCCTTCGGGAAATTACATGCCTTATTTCGAGAATTATCCTTCTACCTACGAACCGGATAAAAGTGTACAGGAGATTTTGTCGCTGGTAGAACGGGATTTGCTCCAGGCCAAAAACTTAGTAGCTCCGTTCGATACACTACCCGACAAATCGATGTTGGTGGCTGAAAAACGGATTAAGAATAACTGGGTGAGCAGTTCGGTAACCGATTTGTTTTTCCTTTACCGGGGATTCCGTATGAATTATTACGCTGTTATAGCCCAGCTGGCCAGGGTTTATAATTATATGGGCGAATATGAAAAAGCCGCTCATTGTGCACAAGAAGTACTGGATGCCTATGCAGAAGAATATGCTGCAGTTTGTTTCCAGTTGTCAAAGAAGGAGGAGGTACAGAACAATGATCGGAAACGGTATAAAGAAGTGATTTTTGCCCTGTCGAACGAATTGAACCTGGATAATTATGAGCCTTATTATACGACGAGTTCCGACCGACTTGTACTGGCCGGATATCCCGGTATTTTCGATGATGAGGCAGATGTGAGGAAAGAGTATTTGACAGAGACTTCGGGAGCCGACCGGATCTGTAATAAATATATTTTACCGACCAACAATACCTTGGAATATACGCAAACCGAGGATTTGATTCCGCTGATCCGGGTGAGCGAGATGTATTTTATTCAAGCCGAATATCTTTACCGGAAAGGAGAGACTCAGGCCGCTATCGAACAACTGGATCAGGTACGTGTTGCCCGGGATTGTACTAAAGGACGGCTGACGGTTTCCAGCCTCGACGATTTTAAAAAGATACTGATCGATGAGGCCCGGCGTGAATTTATGCAGGAAGGGCAGTTGTATTATTATTTTAAACGTTTGAACATAAAACCCCTGGAATCTATGCCTGACGATGGTTTTGTATTTCCTCTGCCGGATAATGAAGTGATCAATTAATGTTAATCGTGAAAATTATGAACAGATACATATTTATCGGTTTGCTGTGCTTCGTGATCGGAGCCTGTACCCATCATACAACCGGATTTTACGAAGGGCCGCGGTATTTGTCTTTCGTCAATGAAAAAGGAGCCGATACTGCATTTATTTCTTTTGCCAATTATCCCGGAGCATCGACTCATGAAGTTGCTTTTGTTTTGAAGCTGACCGGAAATATACCGGAAGAGGATTTGACTTACCGCCTGGAAGTAGTGGATAGTCTGACGACTGCAGGAACGACTGACTACCAACTTCCCGAACACCTGGTTTTCCGGAAAGACCGGGTGACGGATACGCTGGTAGTGACTGTAATGAATTCGAATCCCTTGTTGACAGAACAGACTTTATCAGTTGGTTTGCGGATCGTTGCAAACGAGCATTTCCGGCCCGGTCTGGATGGGCAACAAAGAGCCAAACTGACCTTTACCGCTGTGAAGAGCAAGCCGGAATGGTGGAAGGGAGAATTGGAGTCCTTGATATTGGGAGAGTATTCATCCAAAAAAATGGAGGAGTTTATCTTGTGCACAGGGGTGAATACCCTGGAAGGGGTCGAACTTTCTGTTGCCAGAGCGTATACCTTACAATTTAAACGGTATTGCATAGAACATAATATTATGTGGGACGATAATGTGACTCCGATGGTTGATAAAATCCCTTGTTATTAATTTATAATTCCGATACCTATGAAAAATAAAATATATTTATTGTATTGGCTGCTGGCTTTTCTGTCTGTAGGGTGTTACGACGACAAAGGCAATAACGATTATCGTTTTGTAAATACGATCGAGGTGGAACCTTTCGGGCAGGATTCCTATCCCTGGGCAGCTCTGGGAGATACGGTCCGGTATAAACCGGTTCTGCATTTTGCAAGCGGGAACGGGGACGAACTCGATTTGGCATATGAGTGGACATTTGCCGGTAAAACGATCGGAGACGAACTTAACCTGGAATGGATTGTAGATACTGTAGCTACGGGACAGGTGATCCTGAGGGTAACCGACCGGGCAAACGGATTGGTATACAGCAATCAGAAATCGCTCCGGATAGATTCTCCCTATAAAAGTAAAGGCTGGATGATTTTGTCTGAGAAGAACGGTCAGTCTTCTCTGGGGTTTGTCCGGGAAATGATTACTGCTTACGAGATGGATGATTTAGGGATATATTGTGTTTTTGATAATCAGACTTTCCCGGATGTCTACGAAGAAACGAACGGGGAAGTATTGGGTAGTGGTCCGGTCCGGATAACCGAGCATTTTTCCCGGACTGCTCCGGGATCGTTGCTGATTTTACAACAGGGAGCTCCGGGCTGTATCGATATCGACGGGAATACTTTATTGCGCGATATTTATCTGTCGGAGACTTTTATGGACGGAGTATTCCCGGAACAGTTCGAACCGGTGAATGCAACCTGGATGCATTGGCTGGATGTCATTGAAAATAAAGATGGACGGTTGTATACCCGGTTGAAGTATTCCGATGCCTTGTTTAATTCGGGTTATTTTATTACCGAGCCTGTTCTGGTCGGTGAAGAAGAGGTGCGTGGACATTTGTTGGATTGTGATTGGCAGGCGGTAGGGTATACCGTGGTACACGACCGTGGAACGGCTGCAAATCCCCGTAACCGTCTGGCAGCTGTTTTTGATTTCCGTGATTTTTGGGGGGTGAACTACGCCGGATATGCAGCTGTTTTTCCGGAAGCCGACAAGGGATGGCCTGACGGTTTTGTTCCTCTGAACGATTTGGGGGATCATGAGTTGATCTATTTCAGAGGATGGGGGGATTGGAGTGGTGGATATTATTATATGATACTTAAAACTCCCGGAGGAAAATACTTACAACAGACCTTTACTTTAAAACGTTCGACAGCAGAATTGTACTATGAGGAGGGTAGCCTTGCTGTTCAGGAATTACCGTCCGGATTCGTGTATGAGGATTGTTTACCCTATGTTTTGTCGACGGATAAGTACCTGTTATTGATGAAAGGAAACGACATGTACTATTACAATTATGCTTCTCCGGGAGACGGTGTGTCGTTTTATTGGCATTTCGATGCTCCGGTAAAACATATGACTGCATCGGTTCAGGGACAACCTCAGCTGGGATGTGCTTTGGCGAACGGGCAGTTTGTTATTCTGAATGTGAAGCTCATGAAGAACAGACCGGAAGAGAAGCGCTTGTATTGGCAGACTCCTGCTGAGGTCGATTTGGGAAATCCGGTATCCTTGATTTATAAAACTTCCGGTCAGTTATAGTCCGGATCTGCATAAGACGGTTCACAGATGTCCTGGCATCTGTGAACCGTCTGTATATCGTTTGGGGAGGCTGATAAAGGGAGGAAACTGTGTTGTTTTGTGTAAATCAGATATAAAAAGCGAGTATGTTGAAAATACGATGATGCAAGAGCTGCCTGAGTTTTTTCAGAGAACGGTATTTCAGAACTTTCACCGTATTCTCGGAGATGGATAATTCCCGGGCGATTTCTTCATTTTTCAAGCCTTGAAGACTGAGTTGTATGATGGCCGCACTTTGTGGAGCTAAAGTATTTATCGCATTGAAAAGCAGACGGTTGCTTTCTTCCTCGACGAGAATGTTGAAAAAATTGTTTTCCTCTTCTTCGGGCAGGAGATGAAAGTGTTGACTTGAACGTTTGCGATTCCGGATCAGATTTAAAGACTGATTCCGGATCATAGTATATACGAAACTTCGTAAACAGGTGATGTCCTGATAGTGCCTTCTGTTTTCCCACAGGCGGATCAATACTTCCTGCACAATATCTTCCGCCTCTTGTACATCGTTGACATAACGGTTGGCTAAAGCACAAAAAAAGAGATAATTTTCTTTTGTGAATTTTTCCAGAGCTTTTTCATCTCCTTGTTTTATCCGTGTAAATAAAAAGTCATTCCCCATACCCCTCAGGTAATTCTGCGCCTAAATTAATCTTTTGGAGAGGAAACAGAAAAATAAATGAAAAAAAAATGTACAGGTGTAATCTTTTTCTTAAAAAATGGTGTCTTTCTGATAAAAGATGAAAATATGGATACGAGCAGATTGAATCATATTGCCGGATTGATTGCCAGAAAAAGATCGGGAGGGAAGCTGACCGGGACCGAACAACAGGAATTGGAGGAGTGGATACGAGCTTCCCGGATGAATAAAGAGAGTTACGATCGGATTATTTCGGGAAGGGGAGTGATACGTTTGATGGAATTGGAGAAACAGATCGATACCGACCGCTCTTTTAAGAAATTGACGGTCAGGTTGAAGTGGCGTTGCTGGAAGCGCCGTATACTGATGGCAGGTGTTGCTGCGATGGTCATGATCGGAATTATGTCGGCTTTTTGGTGGTGGGAACAGGAAGGGATAACTGTTCCGGAATCGGCCGGACAACCTGGAATAAAGCCGGGAGGAAACTGTGCTGTTTTAGTATTGGGTAATGGTTGTCGGGTGGATTTACAAAAGGATTGTGATACGTTACAGCTACCTGGAATTTCCTGGGACCACCGGAAGGGAACGATCGTATATGACGGTCGGGAAAATAAAACCGGCTGGCCGGAGAGGAATACCTTGATGGTTCCGTTACGGGGAGAATATCGCTTGGTTTTGGGCGATGGTACGAAGGTATGGTTGAATTCCGCTTCTAGCCTGAATTATCCGGTACAGTTTGCAGAAAAAGAACGGTGCGTAGAATTGGACGGGGAAGCTTACTTTGAAGTGACTCCTGATCCGGAGAGACCTTTTATCGTAAAATCCGGAGACGTACAGACCCGGGTATTGGGAACGGCTTTCAATTTTTCTGCATACCGGGGAGAAAATGCATCGACGATTACTTTATTGACGGGAAAAGTGGCTGTTTCGGCTCCGGGACATGCTGAGCGTGTGTTATTGCCCGGACAACAGTTGAAATATGATGCAGAAAACCGGAAGACTGTAATAAAAGAGGTCGATGCCGAAGACTTCGTCGTCTGGAAAGATGGTTTATTTTTGTTCAATGATTGTGGACTGGAGGAAATCATTCCCCGGTTGAGTCGGTGGTATGGGGTTACCTTTCATTATGACAGGGAGAAATTCGGCGATCTGAAATTTTATATCAAAACCCGTCGTTATGAAGATATCGGGACAATATTGAATCTCTTGAAATTAACTGAAAATGTGACTTATTCGATAGAAGGCAACGAGGTGACTCTTTATCGGACAGGGGAAAATAAATAACAAGGAGTGAGGCAACACTCCTTGTTGGATACTAATAAGCAACCCTTTAGCGGGTATTTATTAACTCTAATTACAAAATTATGAAAAAAAAGCAGATTTATTTTTCTTCCGGAGGAGGAAAATTGAGGAAAATGACGTTAATCATGAAAATGACGGTTATCTTTTTGTTGTGCGCTAATTTAGTGATGGCTACCGAATCTTTTGGACAGGAAAAGTATTCTTTTTCTTTGAATCGGGTGACATTGGAGGAAGCCTTGAATCAAATATTGCAGAATTCCGGATATTATATCGTTTATACGGTAAACGATATCCGTAAGATTGCCGATGTTTCTCTGAATATGGAACAAGTCACTATAGAGCAGGCTTTGGATCGGGTGTTGTCGCTGAATGGATTGAAGTACACGGTCAGTGAAAATGCAATCGTTATTGCTAAGGATGCTTCGGCGGTAAAAAATTTGCAGAGTGAACAGATGAAAGTGCAAGGTACGGTAAGGGATGAAAAGGGCTTGCCTTTGCCGGGGGCTTCTGTTTATTTGAAGGCAGAAAATACCTTGGGGGTAACTACCGATATCGGAGGACATTTTGAATTTAAAGTACCTGCCGGCTTGAAGGGGAAGGTGGTATTGGTGATTTCTTTCATCGGGATGGAGACAGTGGAGTTTCCTTTAGACGGGCGTGAACATTATGAGATATCGATGAAACCGGAAATAACTTCTTTGGATGACGTACTGATCACCGGCTATCAGACGATTTCCCGGGAACGTGCGACGGGAGCGTTCGATATCGTCGACAAGCGGCAGTTAGAAAAACCGGCTTCCGATTTATCATCCCGGCTGATCGGAACTACAGCAGGCGTTCAGGCCACTCTGACAGAAGATGGAAAAGCCAGTCTGGAAATCCGGGGACGCTCGAGCTTGAATGCCAACGCTCAACCGCTGATTGTCGTGGACGGTTTCCCTGTGGAAGGAGGATTCGAAACGATTAATCCGAATGACGTGGAAAGCGTTTCTATACTAAAAGATGCTGCAGCTGCTTCAATTTGGGGAGCCAGATCCGGTAACGGCGTGATTGTGGTCACTACCCGCAAAGCGGCCAAAGGAGATAAACTGAATGTCGCCTTTAATACTTTTTTGCGCTTCCGGCAGAAAATAGATTTGGATTATGCCAATCCTACAGCCGCTTCTGCAGATCAGATCCGCTACGAAGAAATGATTTTCGGAAAATATGGGGTTGCTTTGAATGAAGGGATTTTCTCAGAAGATGATGTGGCCGGAAAATGCTATACCTGGGCACAAATCGCTTTGAATGAAGCCCGGCTGGGAAATATTTCCGAAGACACGAAAAGGCTCCGTTTACAGGAATTGCAGGAGACGGATTATAAGGATGACGTTTATAAACATTTGTTGAGAAATCCTTTTTTGCAGCAATACAATTTATCCGTATCCGGAGGAGGAGAAAGAGTCGGTGTCATGACGTCGTTATTGTATGAAAAAGACAAAACCCATTATATTGGTACACAGGATGAAAAATATATGCTCAATATGCGGATGAACAGCGATATTTGCAAGTGGCTGAAATTAGATATTTCCGGAATGTTCCAATATGTGAAAAAGCAGAATAACGGAGCCGTCCTCCATGCATCCGATGAAAACGATATCGCGATAAGCGATCTTTCTCCTTATGAACACCTGACAAACCGGGACGGTTCTTATACACATATTGTCCGCGACTATTACCTGCCGGCCATGGAGCGGTTGGTCGGTAATGGCTTTCCTTATTCCGACTGGTTTTATAATCCTTTACAGGAAATCAGAAGCCGTGACCGTTCGACTAAGGACATCAAGGCCCGTTTCCAGGCTGCACTGACCCTGAAATTATGGGAAGGCTTGAATTTCTCCTCTTCGTTACAATATGAGATTTTTAATTCCAAAAGGCGGGATCTTTACAAAGAGGATTCCTGGGTAGTGAAAAATCCGGTGAATTATTATACCGAATACAACGATGCAACAGGAGTCGTCGGGAAATCGGCCTATCCGACAGGGCAGTTTCTGGACCAATATACTTCGGAAATGCAAGGGTATACTTTTAGGAATCAGGTAAATTTTAACCGGACTTTCAGGAGACATGATTTTAATGTTGTGTTAGGAACCGAATTACGGCATCGCCGGACAACTTCCTATACCTCTCCCCGGGTATACGGCTACAATGACGAGACGCTGACTTCCAAACTTTTCCCTAACGGAACCGGTAAGCTGGCGATAAAAGACCTCTTCGGGAATACGATTACAGTCGATGATTATGCAAGTACCTTTACATTTAACACCGATCGTTTCTTTTCTCTATATGGCAATGCCGCTTATACTTTCGATAATAAATACACGATCAGTGGGAGCGTCCGGACAGATGCGTCGAATTTTATTACGGACGATCCTAAATATCGTTATGCTCCTTTTTGGTCTGTGGGAGGAATGTGGAATCTGGGACAGGAAAGTTTTATGAGCGATTATTTGTTTATCGATTGGCTGCGTCTGCGTTTGACCTATGGGTACAATGGAAATGTAGACACTTCTACCTCGTTTAAACCTTTGGTGAGTATCGGTTCGGTTGAGAATGTTTATAAACATGAGATTACCGGTAGTATTGCGAGTTTTGGAAATCCCGAACTTCGCTGGGAAAAGGTCGGGAGTGTAGATATCGGAATCGATTATTCTTTCTGGGGAGGTAAACTGGCCGGAAAACTGGATTATTACCGGAAGTACAGTAAAGATCTGATCGCGACGATTTCTATTTCTTCGGCCAACGGGACAACCAGTCAAAAGTTGAATAATGCGGAAATGCTGAACAGTGGGATCGAACTGGAAGTAGGAAGCCAGCTCGATATTATAGGAAAAGATATCCAATGGTATGGTAATGTCAACTATGCTTATAATTTGAACCGGATAGAAAGATTATTTGTTACCGATAATAGTGCAAAGACTTATTTGAGGGGTGACTTTAAAGAGGGGGAAAATGCCAGTACGATATATGCCTGGCATTATGCCGGGGTAAATAAGGACGGTATCCCTTGTGTGGAGGAAGGGAGTAGCCCTGACGGTTTGAGGCCGATGAACACCGTTTACGACAATACTTCGGATGCAACCGGCTGGCTCAGGTCACAGGGCGTAAAGGTGGCTCCCCATATTATGGGGCTGACTACCGGTTTTAAGGTTTATAATTTCGATCTTTCTTTGATTGTTACCGGAAAATTCGGTCATAAATTCAAACGTTCTTCTTTCAATTATCCGACGATGGGAACGACCGGAACTTCGAAAATCTGGGTACATAAAGATGTAAGTAAATTATTGGACGGGGATAAGGCTATGCCTCCTTTGCTGACGGATACCGAAGACTCCAATCAAATGTATTACGATAGTTATTATACGGATGCGATGGATTATCTGTACCACAATGCCAATCATATTCGTTTTCAGGAATTGAATCTGACCTGGCATATCCCGGAAGTCTGGTTACAGAAAATAGGTTTCCGGACCGCTGCCGTTTATGGACAGATCAATAATCTGGGTTTGATTACAGCGAATAAATATAAAAATGATCCGGAATTTCCGGAGGGTACGGTCAAACCGGAGCGTTCTTTTATTGTTGGGGTAAAATTTAATTTTTAAAAAAAGGATATGGAAAGATATATAAAAATTGCAGGAGGAAAAATGAGAATGATTTTATGCCTTCTGGTATGGATGTTGGTCGGAGCTGCTTGTGACAGCTTTTTGGATATAGCTCCTTCGAAAAAGACAAATATCGAGCTGTCGAAAGTGGAACATCTGGATGCTTTGTTGGCTGCAATCAATACGACAACCGGCAATACCAGCCTGGTGTTAAGTCCGGATATTACGGAAATTTCAACGGATTTGTACGATAAAACCAATAACGGAGCTCCGTTTTATCAACATGGTATCGCTTATTATCTGTGGATGAATCAGGAGGTGGCCGATTTATCGGGTTCCGGAACCTGGAGTAGTGCTTATAAAAATATTTTTACGGCAAATACGGTATTGGAAAATTTGAGTCGGGTGACAGGAGATGAGGCCTTGAAGGCTGATTTGAAGGCTGAAGCTCATTTTATCCGTGCTTTTCAGAATTGGGAATTGCTGAATACTTATTGTCTTCCCTATAGCCCGGAAAATATGAAAGAACCGGGAATACCTCATAAGACATCCACCAGTTTCGAGCAGTCGTTGGTCCGGATGAATCTGGAGGAATCTTATCGTTTTGTCGAGGAAGATTTGAAAGAAGCACTCAAAATTACGGTCGATAATGTTAATCGGCGGTGGCGGGTAAGTATACCTGCCGTTCATAGTTTTCTGGCCCGCTTTTATCTTTTCTGCCATGATTACGATCAGGCATTGAAATATGCAGATTTGGCTCTTCAGGCAGATGCCCGTCTGGTGGATTATAATACGGAAATGTATTATGGTAATGAACAGAGCTCCAGTCAGGGACCACTGCAAGTACCTTATCTGTGGTGGGATTCCAGTTCCGATCCTTCTGTAAAATTAGAGTGGGCGGAGTTTTATTATCAGTATTTCCTTTCTGCTTCCTGTGCCTATTTCTGTCCTGGCCGGGAAATGCTGAAATTGTATGATACGGAAAATGATTTACGGTATAAATATTTGATGTGTGAGAATTTTTCATGGAGGCATAATATCAAATATACTTATCCCGGATATGTTTATTTCAGAACCAGTATACCTTATGGAACTACAGTACAGGAAATGATACTTACGAAAGCGGAATGCCTGGCTCGTCAGGGAAAGTTTCAGCAAGCCATGGAAACGGTGAATATATTGCGGGCTAAAAGGATTGCACCCGGACCGGAGGTTAAGTTGTCGGCAGCAACAAAGGAAGAAGCTATTGCGAAAATTCTGGAAGAGAGAGTACGGGAGCTGACCTGGGGACTGAGGTGGTTCGATATCCGGCGGTTGAATTACAACGAAACGACTTTGGATGATGTGAACCTGAAACGTATATTCTATTCACATGACGGTTTGATTATAAATAAAGAATCCCAGCCGATAGAGTATCGGTTGGAATTAAAAGATCGTCGGTTTGCCGAACCTATAAACAGTAATGAGATTTATCTGAGCCGAGGTCAAATTCAACAGAATACTTATTGAGGATTATTCTTTATCATTATTAAAAAAGGACTTCTCAGTATTGAGAAGTCCTTGATATTTAAGCTTGTAATAAATTCTTATTACTTACCTGCATGCATAATAGCAGCCTGTGCAGCAGCTACGCGGGCGATGGGCACGCGGAACGGTGAACAGCTGACATAGTTCATACCTACTGAGTCGCAGAAGATGACGGATGAAGGTTCTCCACCGTGTTCTCCACAGATACCTACTTTCAGGTCTGCATTAGTCTTACGACCCAGTTTCACACCCATTTCAACCAGACGGCCTACACCTTCCTGATCCAATACAGCGAACGGATCGGTTTTCAGGATACCTTTCCTGATGTATTCCGGTAAGAATTTACCGGCGTCGTCACGGGAGTAACCGAAGGTCATCTGAGTCAGGTCGTTGGTACCGAATGAGAAGAATTCGGCTACTTCGGCGATCTGATCTGCGGTGATAGCGGCACGCGGGATTTCGATCATCGTACCTACTTTGTAATCTACTTTAACGCCTTTTTCTTCGAATACCATAGCTGCAACACGGTTGATGATTTCAGCCTGCTGTTTCAGTTCTTTCACAGTACCTACCAAAGGAACCATAATTTCCGGACGAGGATCCAGACCACGCAGTTTCAGGTTACAAGCAGCTTCGATGATCGCACGGGCCTGCATTTCGGTGATTTCCGGATAGGTAACTCCCAAACGGCAGCCACGATGACCCAGCATCGGGTTGAATTCGTGCAGAGCATCTACTTTTTCTTTGATACGTTCTACCGGAATTCCCAGTTTCTGAGCCATATATTGTTGTGAAGCCGGTTCGTTCGGAGTAAATTCGTGTAAAGGTGGGTCGAGCAGACGGATGGTAACCCCCAGTCCGTTCATGGCTTCGAGGATACCTTCGAAGTCTCCCCGCTGCATCGGCAGGATCTTGTTCAGTGCATCGCGGCGTCCTTCTACCGTGTCGGACAGGATCATTTCACGCATAGCGTCGATACGGTGTCCTTCGAAGAACATATGTTCTGTACGGCAAAGTCCGACACCTTTGGCTCCGAAGTCACGGGCTTTACGGGCGTCTTTCGGGGTATCGGCATTAGTACGTACATACATACGGGTATATTTTTCAGCCAGATTCATGATGGCCGTGAAGTCTTCGTCTAATGTTGCATCTTCTGTTTCTACTTTTCCTAAGTAAACTTCACCGGTAGAACCGTTCAGGGAAATCCAGTCGCCTTCTTTGATGATTGTTCCGTTTACGGAGAAATTACGTTTTGCATAATCGACTACGATATCTCCTGCTCCGGATACACAACATTTACCCATACCACGGGCAACGACAGCTGCATGAGAAGTCATACCACCGCGTGCGGTCAGGATTCCTTCGGATACGTTCATACCCCGCAGGTCTTCGGGAGAAGTTTCCTGGCGTACCAAAACCACTTTTTCGCCTCTGTTTTTCCATTCTTCGGCTTCGTCGGCGAAGAATACGACACGCCCGCAGGCAGCACCCGGAGAAGCCGGCAGACCTTTGGTAATAACGTGAGCTTTTTTCAGAGCTTCTTTATTGAATACCGGATGGAGCAGCTCGTCCAATTTAGCCGGTTCCTGACGCAACAGAGCTGTTTTTTCATCGATCATACCTTGTTTCAGCATATCGACAGCCATTTTCACCATAGCGGCTCCGGTACGTTTTCCGTTACGGGTCTGCAACATCCACAGCTTACCGTCCTGGATGGTGAATTCCATATCCTGCATATCGTGGAAGTGGTCTTCCAGTTTTTCCTGTACAGCGTTCAGATCGGCATAAGCCTGAGGCATAGCTTCTTCCAACGAAGGATATTTAGAAGCACGTTCTTCTTCGGAAATACCCTGCAGTTTAGCCCAACGGCGTGAACCCTCGATGGTGATTTCCTGCGGTGTACGGATACCGGCTACAACGTCTTCCCCCTGTGCATTGATCAGGTATTCTCCGTTGAAGATGTCCTCTCCGGTTGCAGCGTCGCGGCTGAAAGCAACACCGGTAGCCGAATTGTTACCCATGTTACCGTAAACCATAGACTGTACGTTAACAGCAGTACCCCATTCTTCCGGGATCTGGTTCAACTGACGGTACAGAACGGCACGTTCGGTCATCCATGAATCGAATACGGCACAGATGGCTCCCCACAGCTGTTCCCACGGACAAGTCGGGAAATCTTTGCCGGTTTTGGTTTTGACTACTTTTTTGAAGTTTTCGACCAATACCTGCAAATCTTCAACGGTAAATTCAGTATCTTGTTTGATGTGTTTGGCTTCTTTCAGCTTGTCGATTTCAACTTCGAACGGATTGTGCTCGCCTTTTGCTGCTGCCACACCCATTACAACGTCGCCGTACATCTGGATAAAACGACGGTAAGAGTCCCACGCAAAACGGGCATTTCCTGATTTTTCTGCCAGTAATTTTACGGCATCGTCATTCAATCCCAGGTTCAGCACGGTGTCCATCATACCCGGCATAGAAACACGGGCACCGGAACGTACGGATACCATCAACGGGAAAGCCTCTCCTTTGGAACCGAATTTTGCATTCATGATTTTTTCCATGTGTGCAATACCGGCTTTAACGTCGTTTTCTATTAATTTTACAACAGCATCTTTACCTTTCTGGTTGTAAAGTGTACAAACTTCAGTGGTAATCGTGAAACCTGCAGGTACAGGCAGGCCGATCAGGTTCATCTCCGCCAGGTTGGCGCCTTTACCGCCGAGCAGATTTTTCATGTCTGCCTTGCCTTCTGCTTTTCCGTCTCCGAATGTGTAAACGTACTTCGTACTCATATTTCTGTTAGATTTGATTTATTTCCCTGAGAGGGAAGGTTTATTATTATGATATTGTTTTTATAAACTATTGATATACAACAAACTGAAAACCACGCGAGCTTGCGTATTCAGAGTTGCAAATATAGAATATTTTTTGTTATTATAAAAATCGGCTTCTATTTTTATAATGATCTATTACTCAAACGTTTTCAATTTTGAATTCTTGGCTCTTTATCATTCCCTCCGGATTGTCGTTTGCCGGTATACCGGTTCCCCGTTTTTCCCCAATCCTTCGACGGTGATGGTATAACTGCCGGCCATGTCGGCAGTGAAAAAAGAGAGGGAAGTCTGCCCGGATGAATCGATCGGGACGACCGGTTGCCAATAAATCGTGCTGCGGTAGTCGATCTCAGGAGCTTTGAGTATTTCCGGGTCGTTGTATTGGGGTATGTAGAATTCATCCGGTTCGGAGTAACCTAAAGGAATGAATTTGATCAATCCTGGAGTGGCTTTGGGGGTGAAATGGCCATGTTTGGTATTGATGACAATCACACCGCCGGCACCGCCTTGGGCCATGAAGAAAGTCAGCCGGGCTCCGTCACGGATGACTCCCAGATTGTCCACATCCTCCGGCATCACTGCGTTCAGCATGTCTTCGGTCTGTGGCAATCCGTCGATCATGAACAGAGGCGTACTTCCGTTGCGGGCCATCGTCACTTTGGTACCGGAGACAATAACACCCGGAAGACGGGATAATAGTTGATAGATACCGGAAGTGTTGAATTTACTCAATTCTTCCTGGCCCAGGATGTAATCCGTCATATCTGTGTATTGGCCTTCGTATTTGTGTTGTACGCTTTCCGGACGGTGACGTAATACGACCGCTTCGTCGAGAATATAGACTTTCACACCGTTCTGGTAGAAATAACTACCTTTGAACTGGTCCATAAATTCTTCTTTGCCCAGCGGTTTATTTTCCCGGGGGATTGTAAAATGGGTGACGGGATCTTTAAATAATCGGGGAGTGATAGTTATATCTACCATTTTTCCTCCTTTTTCTTTGTAGCCACGCATCAGAAAAATCGTACTATCGCGGAAATCCAGATCCCGGATGATGAATTCTCCGTTTTCGTTCGACTTCACTTCTCCCAATGTATTTTCACCGGGGATAAAGATTTGTACACTGGCATTCGCCATCGGCTTATTGCTATAATTGGTGATTTTTCCCCGGATTTCTTGTCCCTGTTCAAGCTTGAAAGTGGCTTTAGAAGGTGTGGCAGTCAGGAATTTCCCGATCTCATAACGGGTCCAGCCATGAGTGAGCATGAGGAGATCGATGTGTTCGGGAGTTTCACGACTATAACTTCCCGGGGCTTCGATGTGCCCTTTGAGGTCGGAGGTCAGGAGCAGATAACTGACGATATTGTCCGATAGGGTGTCACGGGGAACCATCGTATTGTCCGTAACAGAGAGAGAAAAACTGCCTTCGAGGGGGTGCTCGCCGATGTCTGTAAACTGTAGTGTCAGGTTTACTTTTTCCCGTCTGTCGTATTTTTCTTTATCGGTCCGGAGTTGTAATACAGGTTGCGGATCCGGCTTTATAAAATAAGAACGCTGGCTGTAAATGTGTGAGTCGGCATCGGTTAGTACGAACTGCACGGTACCACCGGGTAGGGAGTTCAGGGGTAAGGCCCCTGCGAAATCGTCTTTTGCCGGTAGCACGCCTAACAGACGTCCTCTGGAGTGCATAACGATATAAAGCGTTTTCCCTGCAGGAAAATGAATTCCTTTTTTGACAGCAAGGATCAGGTGGTTGTCCTGAGGATAAACCTGCAAGGCCAGATTTTCCGCTTGGGGAATCTGCAAGTCGACTCTTTTTTCCCGGTTTGTGGCGGTATGTACCAGGGCATAGTAGCGTTCGCCCGGTTGGGTGGTCAGTTCCAGGGTTCCCATTCCCCGGTGAAAGGTTGAAAAAGAAACGACTTCCTGTTCCTTACTATTGTAAATTTTTCCCTCGGCAGCTATCGAACGTCCGTTTGCATCCAGTGCCTTAAAGGCGACGGTTTGCGTGGTGCCCGCTAATAAATTACCGCCTTCCGGGAAGAATTGAAAGTCGAAGTCGTCGGAAAGATTCAATAAAGGGATTTCTCTTGAAAAAGCAAAAGGCAAGTCCGTCGGGAACGCTACCTGAATCCGGTCGATACTGTCGCTGACCGGATATTGTAAAGTGGCGGATCCTTGTTCATCGGTTTTCAAGGTAGTCTTGTTTACCGCTAGTTTATGACGGTAGGTCGTGATTTTCAGACGTTGATGAACATAAGGTTTGCCGGCATTATCGATTAGGGTGAGCGTCGTCCGGATTGCATTGTCCTGACGGCTGCTTGCCGTGTGAATGTTTACTTCATTCACTGTACTGACGATCTGTATATTTTTTTTGAAGAAAAAATCTTCTTCGTTATTTTGCATCCAGTTGGTAAAGACACGCAGGCAATACTCTCCCGGAGGGGTGGTGGATGGAATTGTCAAATTGCCATAAAAACAAGAATCGGTCTGTTTTATTTGGATACGTTTTAAAATCGAATCCTGACGGTTGATGAGTTCGAGATAGATAAATTTACTTAATTGGGTCGGGATATGATAGCTGGCATCTACGCAGTAGGCTCTGAACCAAATATTTTCGCCGGCAGAGTAGGTCGGTTTATCGGTATGTAGATAAATTTTTTCCTGGGGGGTGAAATTGAAATAGTTGTTGAAACATTGTTCGATGTATGAAGGAAAAGCATCTTCGGTTTGAGCTCCGACGGGACGGAAAAGAAAGATCAGCATGATCGTGAACATGCCCGTGCAGATTGTTTTCATCATTTATTGTTTGTGGTTACGGGAACAAAATTAAGAAATAAAATGATATTTTTGTTCTGCTAAAGAGAAAATGCATGAAGCCAACAGAGAGTCGGAAACGGTACAATGATTATCCCGCTTATTTCAAAGAATTATTTGGAGAACGGGTGCAAAAATTGTCTATCGACGGTGGATTTACTTGTCCGAACCGGGATGGGAAAAAAGGGACCGGTGGTTGTACGTTTTGTAATAATGAGAGTTTTAATCCGGGTTATTGCCGGGCTGTGTCGGGGATATCCCGACAGATCGGGGAGGGAAGGGCCTTTTTTGCCCGAAAGTATATCGGTCAGAAGTATCTGGCTTATTTTCAGGCTTATTCGAATACCTATGCTCCTTTGGAAGAGTTACGGCAAAAGTATGAGGAGGCGTTGACTTGTCCCGATGTAGTGGGATTGGTGATCGCTACCCGTCCGGATGCTGTGACCGATGACGTATTGGATTATATTGCCGGATTGTCCCGGCGTTGTTATGTTTGTGTAGAGTATGGAGTCGAATCTGCAAATGATGAAGTTTTGCGAACGGTCAACCGGGGACATACTTTTGCCGAAGCTGAGGAAGCGATACGGAAAACGGCTGAGAGAGGTATCCGGATAGGAGCTCATTTGATTTTCGGCTTACCCGGAGAGAGCCGGGAGTCTATGTTGGAGGGGGCGGTCCGTGTGTGCGATCTGCCGATTCAGGTATTGAAGCTACATCAGTTGCAGATTGTCCGGGGAACGGCGATGGCCGAACAATATCTTCGGCATCCGGAGGTTTTCAGGTTGTATAGCTATGAAGAATACCTCGATTTTGTAGTGGACGTGATCGGACATATCCGGCCGGATGTTTATCTGGAACGTTTTGTCAATCAATCACCCGAAGAATATCTGATCGCTCCGAAATGGGGGATAAAGAATTATGAGTTTGTGGCTAAACTGGAGAAGAGATTGCGTGAGAGAGGAGAGTGGCAGGGGAGGTGGTATAGGGGGAAAAGTAAAAGGTAAAAAGCTAAAGGTTGAAGGTTTGGGGAAAATGAAGGAGGGGAAAAGAAAAAAGATGAAAAAAATAAAATGAGATGATGATTGGACAGGAGAAAGTGTATGAGACATTGAAAGCTTTGGGTATTGAATTCGATTATCTGGAACATCCTGAGGCACCTACGATCGAGATTGCCCGCCAATATTGGAAAAATTTGGACAGTACACATTGTAAGAATTTGTTTTTCAGGAATCATAAGGGAAACCGGCATTACCTGGTTATTTTTCATTGTGATCGGAATCTGGCGATTCATGATCTGGAACAACTATTAAAACAAGGGAAATTAAGTTTTGCTTCGGAAAAACGGATGGAGAAATACCTGGGGTTGAAGCCGGGATCTGTCAGTCCTTTCGGATTAGTGAACGATACGGAACACCATGTCTATGTTTTCCTCGATGAAAATTTGAAACAAGCCCGGAAATTGTCGTTTCATCCGAATGATAACCGGGCTTCTCTGGCTATAAAGACGGAAGATTTTATCCGTTATATGGATCAGACAGGGAATGGGTATGAGTGGATCAGACTTTATTGATTGGCGCAGTGCGCCAATCCTACTTCATCCCTTCCACCTCCCCGATGGTCATCGGTTTATATTTGCCGAGCCGGCGTGCTCCGTCGGGAGTGATCAGGTAGTCTTCTTCGTTACGGATGCCGCTGAAACCTTTCCAGGCTTCCAGTTTGTCGTATTGGATAAATTCGCAGAACCGTTTTTCACTTCTCCAATAGTCGATGAGCTCAGGAATAAAATAGATGCCGGGTTCTATGGTAAAGACAAAACCGGGTTCCAGGGGGCGGGCCAGACGGAGCGATTTGAAACCGAACTGTGTACTTTTGGGTTGTCCGTTATATCCTACCCATACTTCGCCTAAATTCTCCATATCGTGAACATCGAGTCCCATCATGTGGCCGAGTCCGCAGGGAAAGAACAACGCATAAGCACCCGAACGGGCTGCTTCGTCGGGATCTCCTTTCATCAGGCCGATCGATTTCATCCCTTCTGCAATCGTACGGGCGGCAATCAGATGGACCTCTTTGAACGGAATACCCGGTCTTAGGGCGGCAACTGCGGCCTGATGGGCTTGTAAAGCGATTTGATAGATGGTTTTCTGCTGTTCTGTAAAATGTTTACTTACCGGAATGGTCGACGAGAGGTCGCCGGAATAGTGCATGCCGTTTTCCGCTCCTGCATCCAACAATAACAACTGCCCTTCGTGGAGGATATTACCGTGATAATGATTATGGAGGGTTTGCCCGTTAATGGTGGCAATCACCGGGAAAGACAATTGTCCGCCATTTTGTAAAGCGACTTCTGTCACTGCTGCTGCTATTTCACATTCTTTCATCCCCGGCCGGACAAGTTGCATCGCCCGGATGTGCATATCGGCGGAGATATTTACTGCTTCTTCTATCTCCCTGATCTCCTCGGCCGATTTGTAGTTTCGTTGGCCGACTACAGCCCGGATCAGTTCGGTAGAGGCTCCGGCAACTTGCGCTTCAGGGGCAATCCCCAGTAAACGGAGTAGGGTGACCTGATGTTCACCCCGGTAAGGAGGCAGATAATGGATACGACGTCCCTGCTGTACCGCTTTATTTAAATAATCGCTCAGCTGGGCGGTCGGAGCGGTTGCTGTGATGCCTACTGAAGCACTCTTTTCCCGTATCGTGGGTTGGGTGCCCATCCAGACGATATCGTCGATGGTCAGTTCATCCCCGAAAATAATTTCCCGGTCTTCATCGATATCGATCAGAGCCGAAAGACCGGCATAATCCGAACCGAAAAAATATAAAAAAGTCGAATCCTGACGGAAATGATACGTGTTGTCGGCATAATTCATACCGCTTTCATTGTTGCCGAGAAATAGTAAAATCCCTTTACCGATTTCTTTCTTCAGTCTGTTACGTCTCTGAATGTAAGTCTCTTTGTTGAACATAATCGTATGGTTTTATAAGTAGATATTGGGTTTGGTCAGTTGGTGTTGTTGATAAAATCTTTGGGTAATACGCCGAATTGATTTTGGAAACATTTGGCAAAGTAGGAGGGACTGTTAAAGCCGACCATATAACAGATCTCGTTGATCTTATATTCGTTTCCGGCCAGATATTCCGCTGCTTTACGCAGGCGTACCAACCGGATAAATTCATTCGGGGTCAAACCGGTTACTGCCTTTACTTTGGCATACAGAAGGGTACGGCTCATATTGACACTTCGGGTGAGTTGGTCGACGGAAAATTCTGTATTCGAGATATTCTCCTGGATGATCTCGTTCAAACGGTTAAACCATTTTTCGTCGGCCTGTGTTTCGGTCAGGGTATTGATCGGGGTGAAAGGTTTCTCTGAAAAAAGACAACGCAGTTTGTTCCGGTTTTCCAGCAGACTGACCATCTGTGCATACAGATAGCTCACAGATACCGGTTTCTCGATATAGACATCCGCTCCGTTTTCCAGGCCGGCGATTTTACTTGCTGTATCCGTGCGTGCTGTGAGCAGGATCACCGGGATATGACTTAGATTGATGTCGCTTTTTATTCGTTTGCATAATTCTATTCCATCCATTACCGGCATCATGACGTCGCTGATGACAATGTCCGGTTTCAGATTTTCCAGTGATTTCAATGCTTCTTCGCCATTTCCGGCCGTGTGGATATGATATCGTTGTCCGATGACACGGGTGAGATAAGAAATAAACTCTTCGTTATCTTCGACAATCAGTACGGTTCCGGCCTTTTTCCCATCTTTGTCGGTCTTCTCTGTTCCGGCAGGTTCGATCGGATCTTCAGCTTTTACTTCCTGGAGTTCTGCTGTTTTATCCGGAGAGGTCACAGAAATAGAAAGGTCGTTTTGTTCGTCCTGGGGAAGCGTGATCCGGAAACGGGTAAACCGGTTTTCTTCGCTTTCCACTTCTATCTTTCCCATCATTCGTTTCACCAACAGGCTGACGATGGCTAGCCCGATACCGAAACCTTTGTTCGGGAGTTGTGGTTTATTGGCCGATTGGTAAAAGAGGTTGAATATTTTTTCTTTCTCCGTAGGTTTGATTCCCGTACCGTTGTCTTCGACTGAGATCGTTACCGTATGTGCTTCAGGATTTTCAGTGAGGGAGACCAGAATACGGTCTTTGGTAAATTTCATGGCATTGGTCAGCAGGTTACTCAACACTTTGGTCAGTGCTTCCCGGTCGGTGCAAATCCGGATCGGTTGTGGAGTATCGTGGGTGAGCTGTATCCCCTTTTGCTGAGCTGCAGGCGTAAAACGCTGTACAGTTTTTTCCACCAGATCATCGATGTCGAACCAGGTGTTTTGGGAGGAAAAAGCTTCTTGTTCGGCTTTCGTAAAATCCAGAATCTGATTCACCAGGTCCAGTAACCGTTCGCTGTTGCGTTTGACAACTTCCAGGTCGTCCCTGATTTCCTCCGGGATGTTTTTTTGACGCATGATCTCCTCTACGGGGGCCAGGATCAGCGTTACCGGAGTACGGATTTCATGGGTAATATGAGTGAAAAATCCGATTTTAGCATCGAACAGTTTGCGTTCGTTCTCGTGATGCAAGGTTGCGATCTTGTTGCGGTGGCGTCGGTTGGTCCGTTGTAATAAAAGTGCATACCCCAAAGCGATCGCTAAAACGATCAGGATACTGTAAACGACTAACATACCGTTCGATAACCACCAGGGGGGAAGAATCGTAATCCGGATTTCTGCTTTTTCGGGATTCCATACCTCGTCGTTATTACAGGCCATCACCTGGAAGGTATAATTCCCCGGGGATAGGTTGGTGTAGGTGGCTATGTTGTTTTGATTGTCCGTGTTGTTCCAGGTTTTATCGAAACCTTTCAACATGTATTTGTATTTATTTTTACTCGGGGCACAATAGCTGGTCGTTACAAATTCGATAGAGAAAACGGCCTCGTTGTGAGGGAGAATGACCGAGCGCTGCCGGTCGATCTGAGCTTGAAGGACCGAATGTCCGCCGATTGTTACATCCTGATTGAAAAGCCGGAAGGCCGTAAAAACAATATGGGGAATTACTTCATTCTTGCGGATACTTTGCGGATGGAAGACATTGAACCCATTGCTGCCGCCGATATAGATCTGACCGCCGGAAGTTTGCAGGCCGGCCTGGTTGGTAAACGGAAGGCAGATGAGCCCGTCTTCCTGATTGTAATAGCTGATGGTTTCATCCAAAGTATTGAACCGGAGTAAACCGGCATTGGTCGTGATCCACAATTCATTATAACTGGAGATGATCGTCTGTATGGTGGTATGGGTACGAAATAACGGATCGGGATGACGGGTAAAACTATGGTCGGCCGGATTGTAGGTATAAAGTCCGTATCCGCCCGTACCGATCCTTAACTTGCCCTGATCGCTGCACAGGCACACGATAGATTGTGGTAAACCGGTCTGATCGTTGGAATGAAATTTGAGGGTACTGGTTTTCAGGTCATAGCTGATCAATCCTTTGCCTTGCGAAGCAAACCAGATCGTGTGGTTGGCGTCTTCGGTGATGTCGGTGATGTAGCTGTTGTATCCCAGATCGGCGATAGTAACGAACGAATTGCTGAAGATATCGTAATATAGGATGCCGGTTTGGGTACCGAACCAGAGCCTGCCCGAGCTGTCTTTATATATAGCGTATACACTGCCCGGATTCAAGCCCTTGATATTTTTATCCGAATAGTTGGTCACTTTACCGGTAGCTGAATTTAACCGGTACACACCGTGAGCATAAGTCCCGACCCACAATTCATGGCGGTCGCAATATAAAGCGTGCACGCTGAGGTCCGGATTTTTGGCGTCTAAACATACCGGAGTGAAAGATTGGTCGTGTGGGTTGTAGTTCCAAAGCCCTTTATTATCTGTTCCGATCCATATCGTCCCGTCGGTATTTTCACAAAAAGAATTGATGACTTTCCCCGGGGCACTTGTTTTGCCCGGTGTATAGCAGAACGTATTGAACCAATTGGTTCCTGGCGTAAGATAATTGATACCTCCGGCATTCGTTCCAACCCAGATGCCTCCTTCCCGGTCTTTCAGAATCGAATAGACAATCCCGTCATTTAATCCTTGCGGAAAAAGAACATTGTATCCGATCGTAGAAAAAGTGTTCTCCGCCAGATTATATTGTGTCAGTCCGCTATTGGAACCGATGAGCAATATACCCGGTTGTATTTCGGTAATAAAATGGATATAGGTTATCGGTTCGTCAGCAGGAGGGAGGCAGGCCGTACAGTTGCGGGTTGTTTTATCGTATTTGAAAAGTCCGTTATCACACAACCAGATATTTCCGAAAGAATCTTCACATAAGGCGTAAATGTAACGGGCTGTATATCCTCTTTGTTTGTCTGTGGCATCGATCCGGAAAAAAGAGTCGGTGAAGGGATCGTATTTACATACTCCCTGATCATGAGTGGCTATCCATATATCTCCGGTGTGGTCGATCAGAATCTTGGTGGTCAGATTGGAAATAAGACTCTTTTCGTCGTTGATGTCGTGACTGTAATGTTTGATCTTGCCGTCCGAAGGATTGTAGCGGAAAACACCGCTTCCATAAACCGATATCCAGATTTTTCCCAATTGGTCTTCCTTGATCGAGTAGATGATTTTTTGAGAAAGCCGGTCCGGGATATCCGGTAGATGAAAGGTCGAAAATTTTTCTTCGGATACCCGGTAGCGGAAAACACCGTTCTCAGTACCGATCCAAAGATTACCTTTCGAATCCTCGAATAAAGAATGAATGACATTATTGCCTAAAGAAGCCGTGTCGCCGGGAATATGCCGGAAAGTTTTGAAATGGCGCGAATCGAAGCGATTCAGACCGTCTGAAGTGCCACACCAGATATATCCTGTCCGGTCCTGCAACAAACATTGTACAGCATTACTCGATAAGCCGTTTTCAACCGTATAATGGCGAAATTGGGAAGGAATGCCGAAGGTCGGGGAGAGTGAAGCGAGCGATAGAAAGAATAAGATAAAGACAAACGTTTTCATAATCATTTGGTTAATAGTGATGTAGCACATGCCCCTCTGGCGGTTTCCTTTTTTTTGCTTCAAATTTAAAAAAATTATCATTTGAAGTGTATTTTCGATACTTATATTTTTGTTTTATAAAAAAATGTTTTTATCTTTGAGATGTTTATTCGATGATTATGCTAAATGAAATTCGCATATTGCAGAACCGTTCCTACAAAGGACTTTTTGAATGCTGGTTATATTAGCGGATTCTTTTCTTTGTCCTGAATCCGAAGGACAATTTTTCTCTGTGTTTTTTTTATCTTGAGAGTGAGATAAATTTTATTATTCTAAATTTATTTCGTCATGCGTGGAAATATATTCGATATCAAGCGTTATGCGATTCATGACGGGCCGGGAATACGAACGACTGTTTTCTTGAAAGGGTGTCGTTTGCATTGTCGTTGGTGTCATAACCCGGAAAGTCAGGCTGTGGGAACTGTGTCGATGAAACAAGTCCGGAAATTAGGAGACCGTGAATTCGAAGAAATCCGGAAGGTGGGCTATGGGATTTCGGTCGATGAATTAGTCGAAGAGATAGCTAAAGATGCGGTGTTTTTCGAAGAATCGGGAGGAGGCGTTACTTTTTCAGGAGGAGAACCTTTGTTGCAACCGGTTTTTCTGTTGGAATGTCTCAAAGCTTGTAAGGCCCGTCGTATCCATACCTGTATCGATACGGCCGGAGTGGCTTCCGGAGCATATTTAGAAGAAATATGCCGGTATACGGATTTGTTTCTTTACGACGTAAAAACTGCCGATCCTCAAAAGTTCGAAGCGTACATCGGTAAAGGATTCCGGGAGGCGTGTGAACATCTGAGAAAAATTGCCGGACAGGGTGCCGGAGTGATTGTCCGGATACCTGTTATTCCCGGTTTTAACGACGATAAGAAGAGTGTGCAGGAGACGATTCGTTTTTTACAGACGATGCCTGTTTTGAAAGAGGTGAATCTGCTCCCTTTCCACCGTACGGGGGCAGATAAATACAAACGGCTCGGTATGGATTGGGAAATGGGAGATCTTCCGGGCCTGAAAGAGGAAGACCTGAAAGATATCCGGGAAATGTTCAGGGAACAAGGCTTTCGGATATAACCTGTTAAAAAACTATAAATCAAAACCATACTTATTATGAAAATGACCGAACGAATCAGAAAACTGCGTGAGCAGAGTCTGAATGCTGAGAATCGGATCTCGGCGGAAAGAGCTTTACTGATTACTGAATTTTATCAATCGGGGATGGCCGATGCCGAACCGGTACCGGTTCAACGGGCTTTAGCGTTTAAATATATCCTGGAACATAAGTATATTTGTGTGAATGAGGGTGAATTGATTGTCGGCGAGCGGGGACCGGCCCCGAAGGCTACTCCGACTTATCCCGAAATCTGTATCCACTCGTTACAAGATCTCGAGATATTGAACGATCGCCCGAAAGTATCCTTTAAATCCGATGAAACTACCCGGGCTGCTTACCGGGATATCATTATTCCCTACTGGAAAGGGAAAAGTAATCGCGACCGGATATTTCAGAATTTGCCACAGGAGTGGAAAGAGGCTTATACTGCCGGTGTATTTACGGAATTTCAGGAACAAAGGGCACCGGGACATACGGCTTTAGGGATAAAGATGTTTCGTACCGGGTTGTTGGATTTGAAAGAAGAAATAGCCGAAAGTCTGGCTAAGACCGACCTGGTAAACGATCCGGAAGGCGTGGATAAACGCGACGAGCTGAGGGCGATGGATATCGTTTGTGATGCAATGATCCGCTATGCCGAACGGTATGCCGAACGCCTGGAAGAGCTGGCGGCTGAAGAAAAAGACCCGGTGAGAAAGAAAGAGCTGGAGAAAATGGCTGCGATTTGTCGTCGGGTACCGGCTCATGCTCCGACAACCGTTCATGAGGCATTACAACATTATTGGTTTATCCATTTGGGTGTGGTTACCGAATTGAATCCCTGGGACTCTTTCAATCCCGGACGTTTGGATCAGAGCCTGTATCCGCTGTATAAAAAACAGCTGGAAGAGGGGACGGTCACTCAGGAAGAAGTATACGAAATGTTGCAGTCTTTCTGGGTGAAATTCAACAACCATCCTTCTCCGCCCAAAGTGGGGGTTACGGCTGAAGAAAGTAATACTTATACCGATTTTTGTCTGATCAATGTCGGAGGGGTGAAGGAAGACGGTAGCGATGGGGTGAACGAGATGTCGTATATCCTGCTGGATGTAATCCGGGAGATGCGTTTACTGCAACCCAGTTCGATGATTCAGGTCAGTAAGAAAAATCCGGACCGTTTTATCCGGGCTGCTGTCGAAATCATCAAAACCGGCTTCGGTCAACCGTCGGTGTTCAATACGGATGCTTTGGTACAGGAAATGTTGCGGGCGGGAAAAGATGTCCGCGATGCCCGGAACGGCGGGTGCTCGGGATGTGTGGAAACCGGGGCTTTCGGTACCGAAGCTTATATCCTTACCGGCTATTTTAATCTGCCGAAAATTCTGGAATTGACCCTGAACGACGGATTCGATAAGCGGACCGGCAAACAGATCGGTCTGAAAACCGGGACAGCTACAGATTATCGGACCTATGAGGAATTGTTTACAGCCTATAAAGCACAGGTACAACATTTTATGCGGATCAAACTGACCGGTAACAATATCATCGAACGCATATTTATGAAATATATGCCGGTACCTTTCTTGTCTGTACTGATCGAAGATTGTATCCGGAACGGAAAAGATTATATGTGTGGTGGCGCCCGTTACAACAGTAGCTATGTGCAAGGGGTGGGCCTGGGTAGCATTACGGATATGCTGACCGCTTTACGCTATCATGTGTATGATAAAAAGACCATCGCGATGGAGACTATGGAGAAAGCTTTGGCGAACGATTTCAAAGGGTTCGAAGAGTTACAGTATCAGTTGGTGTATCATACTCCGAAATACGGTAACGATGATGATTATGCCGACGAGCAGGAGGTACAGGTGTTCGACATGTACTATGATGTTTTGTCGGGACATAAATCTCCCCGGGGGGCGGACTATCGGGTAAATATGTTGCCTACTACCTGTCATGTTTATTTCGGTAAAGTGACCGGAGCTACTCCGGATGGACGGAATGCCTGGAAAGTGCTGTCGGAAGGCATCTCTCCGGTCCAGGGGGCCGATACGAACGGACCGACGGCAGTCATCCGTTCTGCCGCCAAAATCGATCATATCAAAACCGGCGGGACGTTACTGAATCAGAAATTTACTCCTTCGCTTCTTTCAACCGAAGAAGGATGTAATAATCTGGTACATCTGATCCGGGCTTATTTCCGGATGGACGGGCATCATATCCAGTTTAATGTGGTCGATGCCGATACGCTCCGGGAAGCTCAGAAACATCCCGAAGACTACAGGGATCTGATTGTCCGGGTTGCCGGATATAGTGATTATTTCAACGACCTGGGCGAAGATTTGCAGAACGAGATCATTTGTCGTACGGAACAAACGACATTTTAATACATTTTTAACGACTGGTGCTTTTTGAAGTAGTTTCTACAGCAAAAAGCATAAGTCGTATCTGAAAGTGTGAATAGTTATTAAAATTATAGAGATTTATTTAATGTATGACATCTGTTAACTTAAAAAACGTTCGTTTAATTTAGTCGAAAGTTTATAAAGTTTATAAAGTCCTTGGTCTCTGCGGGTGCTTGGTCTATTGACAAGGAATAATTGACAATCGACAAGGGTAAATCACAGTCTTAAGTTTATTCTATCGAATTATAAATCAATGGATATACATTTAATTTTCCTTTCTGCTTTTCTTTATTAATCTGTTTTTTCATGGAAGCGAAGCTTCCGGTAATTCTCCATGATCAATTGTCATCTGTCGATTATTCTTGTTGCAGATTCCCGCAAAAAGAATCGAACGTTTTTTTATGAAAGAATACGATTTAGATCACGAGAAAACTTTTATTTCTGCATTTCAAGCCGGAGAGGAGAAGGTTTTCCGGTATGTTTTTGAAAAATTTTATTCTTCGTTGTGTGTGTATTGTCTGCGTTTGATTCGGGAGGAATGGGTTGCAGCCGACCTGGTGCAGGAAGCTTTTGTAAAATTGTGGGAAAACAGACAGAATTTTAGCTCGCTTTTGACGATACGTTCCTATCTATATACAATCGTTCGTAATTCCGGCATCAATTATTTGCGGTATATGAAAATGAAGGCGGAAAAATTGGAAGAAAGAGGAGAGGAGACTGAAACTTCTGCTGTAGAATTGATCATCCGTCAGGAAGTAGAACGGCAATTACTGGAAATGATACAGGAATTGACTCCGGAATGCCGACGGGTAGTAAATTTGTTGTCTGAAGGAAAATCTTATAAAGAAGTAGGCGAACTGCTGCACATTTCTGCAAATACAGTAAAAAATCATCGGGTCAGGGCTGTAAAAATTCTGAGAGAGAGAGTTCAGAGGCTATGGGGCCTTTTTATTTAAAAAAATTAATTTTCATTAGTCCATTTTTTATTTTCGATTGTTTAAGTAATACAAGTGCGTTTTAAAAGAGAATTATGAATTCATTTGAACAATTGTATATTGCTGATCTGATCGTGAAAGCGATTGCCGGTTCTTTGAGCGGGGAGGAAGTTGTGGAACTTCGTCTTTGGAGGGAAAGTAGTGAGGAGAATGAACGTTTGTATCAGGAACTGCTTACAATGGGGGGAATGGAATTGCAACAAAAGGAGGTTGCTCTATTTGTGCCGGAGACTGCCTGGAAAATGTTGTCGGAAAAAGTATCGGGAAAACGGAAACACCGGGCCGGATCGAATATATTGAAGTATGCAGCGGTGGCTTGTGCTGTATTGGGAATTGCTTTTTCGGTTTTCTATATATCCGGGAATAAAACACCGGAAACGGTAGAAGCCGTTGCTGTTGCACAGGTTCCGGCTATAGCACATGGTTCTTCTAAGGCAGTATTGATATTGGAGGATGGTTCTTCTGTAAAACTGGATCGGCAGAGCACTTTTCAAACTGCGGACGCAACAGTCCGGAATACAGAACATACGGGTGTTATTTCTTATAAAAAGACGGAAAAAACGGAAAAGAAAGAAGTGAAAATGAATCGGCTGATCGTACCCCGGGGAGGGGAGTATAGGGTCGAACTTGCCGACGGAACGCTGGTGTATCTGAATGCCGAATCGGAACTGCAATATCCGGTTACCTTTATCGGTGAAAGCAGGGAAGTGACCTTGAGGGGAGAAGCTTATTTTAAAGTGACCAAGAACAATGAAAAGCCTTTTATTGTAAAATCCGACGGCTTGTCGGTACAGGTGTGGGGAACGGAATTCAATCTGAACACTTTGAATCAGGAAGGTTATTATGCGGCAACTTTGGTGGAAGGGAGTGTGGAAGTGAAAGTTCCGGGCCGGCATTCGGTTTTTCTCGAACCTTCTCAGCAGGCACGGGTCGATTGTACGACTTCGGATATCACTTGTCTGAAAGTAAATACTTTACCTTATACGGCCTGGAAAGATGGGAAATTTGTGTTCAACCATGAGGATATGCAGCACATCACCATGAGACTGGAGAAATGGTACGATGTAGAATTCACATATTCCGAAGAAACTTTGAAAAACCTGAAGGTATTCGGGGTTATCAGCCGGTATGAGGATATTACAAAGGTACTGAAGCTATTGAGCGCTACAAGACTCGTCAGTTTCCGGTATGTGAATCATAAAATAATGGTGGTACCTTATCAAAGTTCCTGAAAAAAGGCAGGAAATCTGGACCATTTCCTGCCTGTTCAAGATAATAAATCCAATGTCCGTGCGGGACATGAATTGTTTAATTACTTAAAACTCTCAAATGTATGAAAAAAATGCGAACTAAACCGCTTTTCGGGCGGGGTAAATTGCAGAAAATGTTGCTGGTAACGCGTATCGGTTTGCTATGTATACTGGCGTTTAACATTACCGCGGCTGCAAATGTATTTTCACAGGCTTTTAATTTGAAAATGAAGAATGTTACTTTGGAAGAAGTGCTACTGGAAATTCAGAAAAAAAGTTCTTTCGATATCATCTGCAACAGCGAACAAATCAGTAATATTAAGAATCTTTCTGTGAAGGTAGAGAATGCGAATGTGGAAGAGATTTTGAAACAATGCCTGAAAGGGACCGTCCTGTCTTATGAAATTGTAGATAATACGGTGGTGATCTACGAACAAAAGCGGCTTGAAGCAGCTCCTCAGCAGACAAAGATTGTGATCAAAGGTTTGATACTGGAAGCGGACGGACGTCCGTTACCCGGGGCTGCCGTTTATTTAAAAGGCAATAAGGTTATCGGGACCGTTTCGGATGTAGACGGGAATTTCCAGTTGAGCGTATCTCCGGATTTGATCGGAAAAGAAACTCTGGTCGTATCGTTTGTGGGATTGAAAACGAAGGAAATGCCTTTGAAAAAAGAACCTTATCGCATCACCATGGAGGCGGAGGCCACCCAATTGAACGATGTGGTGGTAACAGGTTATCAGACTCTTTCCAAGGAGCGTGCTACCGGTTCGTTTGCCGTTTTAACGAATAAAGACTTCGAACATAAATTGCAGCCTGGTATTATTTCACGTATAGAAGGTATGGCTGCCGGTCTGACGAATTACAAAGGAGATCTGAGAATTCGTGGTAAGGCTACGATTTCCGGAGTTTCCACTCCTTTATATGTGGTCGACGGAGTGCCCTATGAAGGTTCCCTGGATGCGATCAATCCGTCTGAAATTGCCAATATTACTATTCTGAAAGATGCGACGGCCGCTTCCATCTACGGATCACGTTCGGCAAACGGGGTGATTGTGATTATGACCAAGAAAGGTGCCGGAAAGAGTACGATCGAATACAACGGTTCTGTTGTTATCACTCCTTTACGGGATGACAGGGATTATCTGAATCTCATGAATAGTGAGGAACTGGTAGATTGGCAGGTTGAAATGTTCAATACTTATCATTCTCCTTACAGTAGCTCTGACAAAAGATATTATCAGAATGAAGTGCTCAATTTGTTGTACGAGAATGAAGCCGGGAATATCAGCGATGATGAAATGAACCGGCAGTTGAATATTTACCGGAACCGGAACAATTACAATGAACTGAAAGATAATTTTCTCCGGACTGCGATCACTCATCAACATAATCTGGCTTTACGCGGAAGTTCGGATAGATATCAATATTCCGCCAGCGTCAATTATATGCAGAATATTTTGCAAACGAAGGGGCAGGATAATGACCGGGTAGGTTTTAACCTGAGAAGCTCCTATAACTTTTTTGAATGGCTGAGGGCTGATCTGGGAGTTGTCGGTAGTTATACAAAGGCGGATTATGACAATGGTTTTACCCCTTCGACTTATCTGACCGGCGGACGTGCTTCCTATCAGACTTTATTCGATGAAGACGGCAATCCATTGAACTGGTATCAGACAAAATCCCAGTCGGAGATAGACCGCCTGGTCGGCTTGGGGCTCAACGACGAGTCTTTTTATCCATTGGAAGAAATGCACCGGAAAAGTTATTTCAGCAAGAGCAACTATTCCAATGTGAATGTGGCCCTGAATGTAAAGATTATCGAAGGGCTGGATGTGGATTTGCGGTATCAGCTGGAAAAAAACAATTCGCTGGTACAGAATTATTATGACCCCCAATCCTATATGCTCCGTAATCAGATCAACAATTCATCCATCGTGAATGCCGATGGAAGTATTAAACATCTGATACCGGAAGGGGGTTATATCGACGAGACCAGAAGCGATAAAAATTCCTATACTTTGCGTGCTCAGATCAATTTCAACCGCACGTTCGATGAAAAACACGAGGTCAGTGCGATCGCCGGTGGTGAACGCCGTGCTGTACACAGTACCAGTACCTATGTAGAGAAATACGGTTATGACAAGGTCAGCCTGGCACATAAATACCTGGATGAAGCAACACTGAACCAGACCCAACAGGGTACGGAGGCAATCAATAATTCTTATACCCACGTTCCGAACGGTTATCCCGATACTTTCGGCGATAAAGAGGACCGTTACGTTTCGTTTTATGGAAATGCTTCCTATACTTATGACCGCCGGTATGCCATTACGGGGAGTATCCGTATGGACCAGTCCAATTTGTTCGGTACGAATCCCAAGTATCAGTACAAACCTTTGTGGTCGGTCGGTGTCAGCTGGCATATGGCACAGGAGAAATTTATGGGAAACATGGACTGGCTGGATCAGCTTTCCATCCGTTTTACCAAAGGAATCAACGGTAACATTGCAAAACAAAGCGGACCTTATATGATCGTATATTCTGCCGGAATCAATTCTTGGACCGGTGAATATTCCAGTTCTGTATCCAGTCCTCCAAACTCCGGCTTACGCTGGGAAAGAACCAACCAGACCAATCTGGGTATCGACTTCAGCTTCTTTAACAACCGTTTGGGAGGATCGTTCGACTATTATGCGAAAAATACTTCGGATTTGCTGGGGTCGATCGCTACAGACCCGACTTCCGGTTGGGGGTCTCTGACGATGAACTATGCCGAGATGTACAACCACGGTTATGAGATTGTATTGAACAGTGTGAATATACAGACAAGAGACTTCCGCTGGGCAACGAATATTAATTTCAGTTACAATAAAAACCGGATCACAAAACTGGAAAACAGTTCTAACTCCGTTTCCAGTTATATCAGCGGTACGAATACGAGAGAAGGGATGGCAATGGGAACTTTATTCAGTGTACGTTGGGCCGGATTGGACGAGAGTGGAAATCCTCAGGCTTATAAAAAGGACGGAACGATCGTGAAATCGCTCGCAGACCTGACGGTCGAGGATCTGGTACGCTCCGGAACAAGTATACCTCCCTATTCTGCATCTATGTCGAATATGCTGACTTATAAAGGTTTCGATCTTTCTTTTATGTTTCTGTATTACGGCGGACATGTGATGAGGGATGTCATGCCTAAATACTTCACGTCGACAACCGGAACTACGAATGTGGACAGGAGTATCCGGAATTACTGGAAATCTCCGGAAGATTCCGACGATCCCGATAAAGCTCCGGCCTTTATGAGAAATGCCAGTACCAACTATACCTATTTGTGGTATGCTGCCGATAAACACATCAAAAAAGCGAATTACATAAAGCTGAAGGAGGTAACCCTGTCCTATAATTTGCCGGAACGTTGGCTAAAAAAAGCTTTTATTTCAGGAATGAGTATCAATGCACAGATTCAGAATATCTGGTGGTGGGGTTCTCAGAAAAGACGTTTGAATCCGGAATCCTGGAACGGGACTTCTCTGACATCTATTTCGAGAAGCGCGCTCGACCCGACCATATATACGCTAGGTTTATCTTTAAAATTCTAAAAGGAGATGATTATGAAAAAAATATTTTTATGGATTGTTTGGGGCATGTTCCTTTGTCAGGGGTGTGACCGTTTTCTGGACATACAGCCGAAAGGATATACCATTCCTTCGAAATACGACGACTACCGTCAGTTGATGAATTACGCACAGATGGCTAAAGCGCTGGATCATTATCCGGTGTATATTACCGATGATGCTCAGCTGGGAAGCGGAGATGAAGAGAATAATTTTACCTCTATGGATGATGAAATTAAAAATCTCTATGCTTTCGAACACGGGGCTGTTTTCAATGACGGAGTTTCTGATCCGATCTGGAACTATGCTTACAACCGTATCTATGTGTGTAATACGGTAATCAATAATATCATGAGTGTGACGGATGCTTCGGAATCCGATAAGCTGAACTTAAAATCGGAAGCGATGGTTGCCCGGGCTTTCGAGTATCTTTGTATGATCGGGGTTTATGCTCCGGCCTATGACGCTGCAACGGCTTCGACCGATTACGGCTTGCCTCTGATCTCCAGCGAAGATGTGGCTGACCTGAATTATTCCCGTAGCACTGTAGAACAAGTGTATACGGCGATCAAGCAAGAACTGGACGATGCCCTGCCTGCTTTGTTGGATAAAACTCCGAACACATTCCGTCCGGCGAAGAATGTAGCCTATGGTTTTCTGGCCCGTATGTATCTGATGCGCGGAGAATATGATAAAGCTTTGGAAAATGCAAAGAAAGCATTGGAAGTCAGTGAAGAATTGGTAGACCTGACAGAATATACCGCCAAACCGAATGCTTATATCGGAAGGATTGTACGGAAAGACGATCCCAGCAGTCCTTATCCTGAAGGAATGGATAATCCGGAAAATATTTACGTACGTTATCCGCCCTCCGTCTTCGGGTTACAAATGGCTGTATATGCCAGTCAGGAGTTACTGGATATTTATGACAAGGACCTGGCTCCGGGAGCTGTGGATAAACGCCGGGAACTGTGGTTTGTAGACGATGAATACAGCGGTGTGGAATTCCGTGGGTATACAATTTTTATGCCTTATATCCGGGCGAATCTGGCTTTGAACAATATGGAGGTGATTCTGACGGCTGCCGAGTGTTATGCACGCGAAGGAGGTACGGAAAACCTGGCGGAAGCTGCGCGTCTGTATAATCTGTTACGGGATCATCGCATAGAAAACAATGTACATGTGACTTTTGCCAATGCGGACGAGGCTCTGGTGAAAGTACTGGAAGAACGCCGCCGGGAATTCGCTTTCCTCGGAATCTACCGCTTTGTAGATCTGAAACGTTTGAACAAAGAAAGTCGTTTCCAAAAAACGATCACCCATTCGGCGGATGGACAAACCTGGACTTTACCGCCCAACGACAACCGCTATATTATTCCGATACCGCCGGTAGTCAAGGGGTTCCGGCCTGATCTTCCGGATTATGAAAGATAAATACGAATATTTAATATGGTCGATATGAAATTTTTATTTCCGATTTTATTTGTCATGGCGGTCGTGTCGGTTCAGGCACAAAATTCTGTCCGTCTGAAGGGGAAATTGGTCGGTATGGGAACCGATCTGGTGAAACTGTCTTACGATGGGGCTACCAGTGTGATAGGGGATGAGGGGAGCTTTATGATCCGTACGGATCGGGAAGGCCATTTCGATACGATTTTACCGCTTTCCAAACCGGCTTTTTACCGGATCAGCCGCAACACCCTTTATCTGAGTCCGGGAGACGATATGGAGGTATATATCACGACTGACAACCGGGAGGCTGTCTTTAAGGGAAAGGGAGCGGAGATGAATACCTATATGAAGGGACGTCTGTTTCCTAAGGGAGGTTCTTTTTTGGGAGAATTAAGAAACCGGAAAGGAAGCTTTGAGGAAATCAAAGTTGCCGTCGATTCTTTGGCTCAATTGAGGATGGCTGAACTGGAGCGGGTAAAAGAGGCTACTCCTGCGTTCAAAGAGTTGGAGAAAGCCCGTATTGTCGCCGACATGGCAAATAGTTATACTGCTTATCCCTCTTACTGTGCTTTACAGCCGGTGAGAAGCCGGGAAGAGCGTGAGAAATTTATGCAGCAGATTATTCCCGACTTGCTGAAAGTCGTTCCCCGGGTAAATAGAGAGGAATATCTGGATGTGGCTGTTGTCAGAGATGTGATCGGCACTGCCATGGAAACTCCCGGTCTAAAAGAAAAATTGCAATTTCCCGAACGTACTCAAGAACTTTTTACCGCTGCACAGTACGCTTATAAGCTGGATAGTGAAATAAATACGGAACTTGTCGGGGAAGTACGGGAATATGCCGGAAAGTTGAAAAATACGGATATCCGGGAAGTATTGGAAGTAAAACTTAATTCTGCCGGGGCATTACTGAAAGGAAGTCCGGCTGTGGATCTGGAATTGCTTGCTCCGGATGGGAAAACGGCTCGTCTGAGTGATTATAAAGGCAAGGTGATTTATGTGGATTTATGGGCAACCTGGTGCGGACCTTGTATTCAGGAATCCCCGAAATTCCATGAGCTGGCGAAAAAATACCGGAACGATAATATCGTTTTCCTGGCTGTTTCTACCGATACAGAGAAAAAGTCCTGGCTTTCATTTATCGAAGGCAAAGAAGCCGGGATACCGGAATACAATTGTACAGATACAAAAAATCTGAATGAAGGGTGGCAGATCAAATATATTCCCCGTTTTTTATTGATAGACGAAAATTTCAAGATCATAGATGCTTATGCTCCGCGTCCTTCTCAGCCGGAAGCGGTGGAATTACTTGATAAAATATTGAAAAAATAAGTCGATCAGGATTGTAAAAACAGCCATTGTTGAAAACCCGACAATGGCTGTTTTATTTTGATTTGTTTTTACTTCGGGAAAATAGTAACTTTGCAAAATTAATTAAAATTCTGGAATGATAGTTTGTTGGAAGTAAAACAATTAAAAATATAAAAGATGAGCTTTACGGAATTAAGTGAACAAGAGATTATCCGAAGAAATTCATTGAATGAATTGGCTAAACTGGGGATAGAAGCCTATCCGGCACCGGAGTTTCAAGTGAATGCCCATGCGGCAGAAATAAAAGAGCGGTTCGACGAAACAGCAGAGCCCCGGAATGTGGTGATTGCCGGACGGATGATGAGCCGGAGAATTATGGGTAAAGCTTCATTTTTCGAATTACAGGATGCTACCGGCCGGATCCAGGTGTATGTCAGCCGGGACGATATTTCTACAGATGAAGCATCGACCGCTTACAATACGGTTTTCAAGAAATTGATGGATATCGGTGACATTGTCGGAGTGAAGGGATTTGTGTTCCGCACACAGACAGGTGAGATTTCCGTACACGCCAAAGAATTGACCATGTTGTCGAAATCGTTGCGGCCGCTGCCGATTGTGAAAGAGAAGGAAGGCAAGGTGTTCGATGCCTTTACCGATCCCGAACAGCGTTACCGCCAGCGTTATCTCGACCTGATCGTGAATCCTCAGGTCAAGGAAGTCTTTGTGAAACGTACCAGGATGATCAACGCTATCCGGAATTTCTTCAATTCCAAAGGGTATCTGGAGGTGGAAACCCCTGTGTTGCAAGCCATTCCCGGAGGAGCGTCTGCACGTCCGTTTATCACTCATCATAATGCATTGGATATCCCTTTGTATTTGCGTATTGCCAACGAATTATACCTGAAACGGCTGATTGTCGGCGGTTTTGAAGGGGTGTACGAATTTTCCCGGAATTTCCGGAATGAGGGAATGGACCGGACACATAATCCGGAATTTACCTGTATGGAAATTTATGTGGCTTATAAAGATTATCTGTGGATGATGAACTTCACGGAAGAGATGATCGAAACGGCTGCGCTGGCGATCAACGGGACTACGAAAGCGGTGATAGGCGAAAATGAAATCGACTTTAAACGTCCTTTCCGGCGGGTACGTATGGCCGATGCCATTAAAGAATATACCGGGTACGACATCGAGAAAATGTCGGAAGAAGAGTTGTACGAGGCTTGTGTAAAAATGGAGATCCCCGTGGATAAGACCATGGGTAAGGGTAAACTGATCGATGAGATCTTCGGTGAAAAGTGTGAAGGACATTATATCCAGCCCACTTTTATTTACGATTATCCCAAAGAGATGTCGCCGTTGACGAAGAAACATCGCGAAAATCCGGAACTGACCGAACGTTTCGAGCTGTTTGTAAACGGTAAGGAAGTGGCTAATGCCTATTCCGAGCTGAACGACCCGATCGATCAGCTGGAACGTTTTCAGGATCAGCTGAAATTGCAGGAAAGAGGAGATGACGAAGCCATGTATATCGACTATGATTTTGTACGCGCACTGGAATACGGCATGCCGCCGACTTCCGGTATGGGTATCGGTATCGACCGGCTTTGTATGTTCCTGACCAATAGCGCGTCGATTCAGGATGTGTTGTTCTTTCCCCAGATGAAGCCCGAAAAGAAAGTTACCGTAGACGGCGATGAGAAATACGAGGCGCTGGGGATTCCGAAAGAATGGATCGCAGTGGTGAAGAAAGCCGGATATCAGACGGTGGAAGCTTTGAAAGCAGTCGGGAATACGAATAAATTGCATCAGGAGCTTTGCGGAATCAACAAAAAAGAAAAGTTGGGATTGTCAGGGTTGACTCCCGAAGAAGTGAAAAAATGGTTGGCTTAAACTAAATTTTATCGGCATGGAAATTCCTGAAAATCCACGGATTGCGATCGTCGGCGGCGGAAGCTGGGCTACGGCTATTGCTAAGATTCTGCTGGAAACGAATGAGCATATCAATTGGTTTATGCGTAATATCGAGACCATCAACGCTTTTAAAGAGTTGAACCATAATCCTCGCTATCTTTGTTCGGTCGATTTCGATCTGTCGCGGATTTCTTTTACGGATAATCTGGACAAACTGATTGCCCGTTCGGATATCATCATTTTTGCTATACCGAGTGCTTTTCTTAAAAATGTGGTGGCAAAAGCCACCCGTCCGTTGAAAGACAAGATTGTGGTGTCGGCGATTAAAGGAATGATCCCGGATGATAATCTGATTATCGGTGAGTTTTTCCACCAGCAGTATGAAGTACCTTTGGAGCAGATCGTGGTGATTTCAGGGCCTTGTCATGCAGAAGAGATTGCTTTGGAACGCCTGTCTTACCTGACCTTTGCCTGTGACGATACCCGGGTGGCCCGGTTGGTGTCACAATTGTTCAACTGCCATTATGTGAAGACGACGATTTCGGACGATATCTATGGTACGGAGTATGCGGCTGTTATGAAGAATATTATCGCTATTGCAGCGGGAATATGTCATGGATTGCGATATGGAGATAATTTTCAGGCCGTTTTGGTATCCAATGCCATTCAGGAGATGGAGCGTTTTGTGGCTGCCGTTCATCCGATAGAAAGGGATATCAAGAGCTCGGCCTATCTGGGGGATTTGCTGGTAACCGCTTATTCACAGTTTAGCCGGAACCGGACTTTCGGGACGATGATCGGTAAAGGATATTCGGTGAAATCGGCACAAATGGAAATGCTGATGATTGCCGAAGGGTATTTCGGCGTGAAAGGAATTAAAGAAATCAACGACCAGTATAATGTGCATATGCCGATAACGAATGCCGTTTATAATATTCTGTACGAACGGATTAGCCCGGCATTGGAGATCCGGTTGCTGACCGAGCAGTTGAGGTAAAAAGTAAAATGCTAAAAGCTAAATGCTAAAAGCTATAGGCTAAATGCTAAAAGCTATAGGCTGAGAGAGAGAAGGGGGAAGAGGAAAAAAGAGAAAATAGGATATGGTGAAAGAAAGGATAATCGGTTGTATCAGGAAAGTCTGGCCGGTGGCATTGAAAACCTCTTGCTGGTTTTTGAAGATTATGCTTCCGGTTTCTTTCGTGGTGATGTTGCTTACCTACTTTCAGGTGTTGCCGGCTGTTTCTGCTGTGGTAGCTCCTTTGTTCACCAGGATCGGTTTGCCCGGTGATGCGGCTTTGGTCTTTGTGACCGGTATTTTTACCAATATCTATACGGTGATCGCTTTGCTGTCGAATATGGATTTCACGGTGAGAGAAGGGATTTTGTTGGCTATGATGTGCCTGATTTCCCATAATTATCCGGTGGAAACTTTGGTACAGAAGAAAACCGGTTCTGCGGGTTGGAAGATGGTCTTACTCCGTTTTACCTGTAGTTTTATCGCTGCTGCCGTTTTAAATCTGATCTTGCCGGAGTTTGCAGGGCGGATGATAGCGCAGCCTTCTGTCGACTTGGGATTCCGCGATACTTTGTTCAATTGGCTGCAAACCAGTCTGTGGTTGTCCCTGAAAGTCGTGGCCCTGATTACCGGATTGATGATCCTGCAACGTCTGTTGGAAGAATTCGGGATATTGAAATGGATCTCTTCGCTTTTAGGTCCGGGTATGCAATTGTTGGGTTTACCCCGACAGGTGGCTTTTTTATGGGTGGTGGGCAATACGCTGGGGTTGGCTTACGGTTCCGCCGTATTGATGGATTATGCCCGGCAAGGTAAACTAACCGGGACCGAAGCGGATTTGTTGAATTATCATCTGGCGATATCGCATTCGCAGTTGGAAGATCCTTTGTTGTTTGCCGTATTGGGGTTACCTGTCGTATGGCTGATCGTCCCGCGAATATTATTGGCTTTTATTGTCGTTTGGCTCAAGCGATTGGCCGATTTTATCTTTCCGGCTCAAGCAATGGCCTTAAGTCAAAAAATTTAATTTTTTTGTTATGTATACTTTAATTGAAGTAACTACCCGACAACATGAAACGGACTTTCTGGAATTACCGGTAAGACTATATAAAGGAAATCCCTGGTGGATACGTCCTTTGGATAATGATATCCGGAATGTATTCGATCCTGCGAAAAATCCTTGTTTCCAAAATGGCGAATGTATCCGCTGGATTTTGAAGGACGAGGCAGGGCAATGTGTAGGGAGAGTAGCTGCTTTTATCAATCGGAAAACCTGTCATCTGGACAAATATAGTGTCGGGCAAATGGGATTTTTTGAATGTATCGACGACCGGCAGGCCGCTTTTTGTTTGTTCGATAAATGCAGGGAGTGGCTCGAAGGAAAAGGTATGGAGGCCATGGAAGGGCCGGTAAATTTCGGGGAACGGATTGAGTGGTGGGGGTTGTTGGTCGATGGATTCGATCAGTCGCCTGTTTATGCGATGCCTTATACCCAGCCTTATTATGTTTCTTTTTTTGAAAACTACGGTTTCCGGGATTTTTTCAAACAGTTTACATTCCGCACCCGTCTTGTTATGGACAGCCTTTCTAAAATTGTCGTTTGGAAAGCCGACCGGATATTGAAAAATCCCGATTATACGGTCCAGACCTATGGGGATATCGGGAAGCAGAAAGCCATAGAAGCCTTATTGGAGGTCTATAATAAAGCCTGGAATCTGGAAGTACACGGAGTAGACGGGATTACCCGGGAGCAGGTAGAAGCGATTTATAAAAGTTTACAACCGATTATCGATAAGGATTTGATTTATTTTGCTTTTTATAAAGAGCAACCGATCGGTTTTTTCCTGATGTTCCCGGAAATCAATCAGGTAGTGAGACATTTAAATGGAAAAATGAATTTGTGGGGTGGTTTGAAACTGATGTATTACCGTCATTTCCGGAAAATCGATGTGGCTTTGGGACAGTTGTTCGGAGTGGTACCCGAGTTTCAGGGGAAAGGAGTGGAAGCGGCCATGATCAAACGCTTTACTGAGCGCATTATCGAAGCGAACAGGGAATATAAATATCTGGAATTGAATTGGGTGGGCGATTTTAATCCTCCAATGATACATCTGATGGATTACATCGGAGCGAAAGCCTGGCGCACCCATATCACTTACCGGAAATTGTTCCGGGAGGATATCGAATTTGTCCGTTCTGTAGATAAAATGAATTGAAAAACTAGAGGAAGATGAGTATGAGGTAAATAAGACGGATTATTTCGTTTGCTTCATAAAAGCCTGATACTCATCTTCGCTGACTTCTACTTCTAAAAAAATTTTTCTTTTTCTTACTATTTTCTGCTCATCTTTGGCTTTATGAAGCCGGATCGTCTCATTGTTTTTTTCTAAGGCTTCCGAATAATATTTGAACAGATCGATATTCAAAGCCATTGAAATATCATACAGCAAATCTGTATCGAATACTTTCCTTTTGAATATGTGATAAACAATTGAACGGTCGCGGCGGATCTTTTGTGCAAACTGGGAAATGGACCAGCCGGTTTTCTCCAATTCCCTTTTTATAATATTTCCAATTTCAATATCCATATAACAAAAGTAAAATATCCCGGGTACAGATATAAAAAGAATCTGTATAAAAAATACAACAGAAATGTTGTAAAAGGTTTTGAATTTTAAAATACGACCTCTATATTTGTGGTGTTAAAATATAATAAGCGTGAATTATATTATAAATGTGGTATTTCATTTAATCAAACTGTAGAATTATGAACAAATCTAAGTTAATCTCAGTTGCTGTATTGTGTGCATTAGCATTAGGTGCATGCGTCGACGACAAGGAATCGGCATCGGTAACTGCGCTTCGTGAAGCGAAAACATCTTACCTGAAGGCTCAGGCAGACTATCAATCTGCCCAGGCCGAAGTGGCTAAAATTAATGCAGAGGTAGCCAAAGCCAAGGCCGAAGCTGAGGCCGAAGTGGCAAAACTGAAAGCTCAGGCCGAAGTGGCTAAAACGGAAGCCGAGGCTGCTTTGTTGAAACAACAGGCCGAAGAAGCCGCTAAACGTCTGGAGATCCGGTTGGCTGAACTGGAAGCTAAGGCAAAAGCAAATGCTGCCTTGTATGAAAAACAGTATCAGGAATATCTGAATGAGCTGGAACAAGCCAAACGTGATGCCGAAAAGGACCGGAACAACGATCTGAAAATGGCTGCGAACGAAATGAAAGTTGTGGTGGATTCTATCC
>NZ_LARE01000189.1:0-633 GCF_000980245.1 Odoribacter sp. N15.MGS-14 | reverse complement strand
GGTTTGGCACCTCGATGTCGGCTCATCGCATCCTGGGGCTGAAGTAGGTCCCAAGGGTTGGGCTGTTCGCCCATTAAAGCGGTACGCGAGCTGGGTTCAGAACGTCGTGAGACAGTTCGGTCCCTATCCGGCGCAGGCGGAGGATATTTGAGAGGAGCTGTCCTTAGTACGAGAGGACCGGGATGGACGGACCGCTGGTGTACCGGTTGAGCTGCTAAGCTCATGGCCGGGTAGCCAAGTCTGGCAGGGATAAACGCTGAAGGCATCTAAGCGTGAAGCCCCCCTCAAGATGAGATATCCCATTCGAAAGAAGTAAGACCCCTTGAAGACGACGAGGTAGATAGGGCAGAGGTGGAAGTGCAGTAATGTACGGAGCTGACTGTTACTAATCGGTCGAGGGCTTATCCAGGAAGGTCTGGTTGGTTGATGAAACGGTGAAGATGATTTCAATATGTGGTTTTGAAGGTATGTTACCTATGCACGAGTGGCTCAGTGGTGGAGTATCGCCTTGCCAAGGCGAGGGTCGCGGGTTCGAATCCCGTCTCGTGCTCTCAATAAGATGTGAAAAAGAGGAGATATCCGATGGATACCTCCTCTTTTTTTCGCATGTTCGAGCCTTGCCGGGGTCGAGCG
>NZ_LARE01000188.1:0-636 GCF_000980245.1 Odoribacter sp. N15.MGS-14 | reverse complement strand
GCTCCAGAAAGGAGGTGTTCCAGCCGCACCTTCCGGTACGGCTACCTTGTTACGACTTAGCCCCAGTTACCGGTATTACCCTAGCCCGTTCCTCGCGGTCACGATCTTCAGGTACTCCCGGCTTCCATGGCTTGACGGGCGGTGTGTACAAGGCCCGGGAACGTATTCACCGCGCCATGGCTGATGCGCGATTACTAGCGAATCCAACTTCGTGGAGTCGGGTTGCAGACTCCAGTCCGAACTACGACCGGCTTTAGAGATTCGCTCCGGGTCACCCCGTGGCTGCCCTCTGTACCGGCCATTGTAACACGTGTGTCGCCCCGGGTGTAAGGGCCGTGCTGATTTGACGTCATCCCCGCCTTCCTCGCACCTTACGGTGGCAGTCTCGACAGAGTGCCCGGCTTCAACCGATGGCAACTGGCGATAGGGGTTGCGCTCGTTATGGGACTTAACCCGACACCTCACGGCACGAGCTGACGACAACCATGCAGCACCTTGTAAATAGCCCCGAAGGGAAGAAGTGTTTCCACCTCATGCAATCTACATTTAAACCCGGGTAAGGTTCCTCGCGTATCATCGAATTAAACCACATGTTCCTCCGCTTGTGCGGGCCCCCGTCAATTCCTTTGAGTTTCA
>NZ_LARE01000187.1:0-640 GCF_000980245.1 Odoribacter sp. N15.MGS-14 | reverse complement strand
GCAGTTCAGACTGTGCATTCTATTTTTATTATTTAATATGTAATAATAAAGAATGTGCCTAGGCTCGTAGTGCCTTTTATTTAACAGGAAGTTCCTACGGATTTTGCTATGCAATAAAAAAACTGCAAACCCTTACGGTCTACAGCTCCCTTACTTTTTACATGTACCTTCAAAACCACATACAAATTTAAATCTTTACTCCATCCATTCTTCCTTACCCTGTCCTACCTTCTTGGTTATGCCCTCGACCGATTAGTAACAGTCAGCTCCATGCATTACTGCACTTCCACCTCTGCCCTATCTACCTTGTCGTCTTCAAGGGGTCTTACAACTTTCGTTGGGATATCTCATCTTGAGGGGGGCTTCACGCTTAGATGCCTTCAGCGTTTATCCCTTCCAGACTTGGCTACTCTGCCATGCTCCTGGCGGAACAACAGATACACCAGCGGTCAGTCCAGCCCGGTCCTCTCGTACTAAGGACAGCTCCTCTCAAATATCCTACGCCCACGCCGGATAGGGACCGAACTGTCTCACGACGTTCTGAACCCAGCTCGCGTACCGCTTTAATGGGCGAACAGCCCAACCCTTGGGACCTACTTCAGCCCCAGGATGCGATGAGCCGACATCGAGGTGCCAAACC
>NZ_LARE01000130.1:0-2000 GCF_000980245.1 Odoribacter sp. N15.MGS-14 | reverse complement strand
CCCAGATCGTTACACCATTCGTGCAGGTCGGAACTTACCCGACAAGGAATTTCGCTACCTTAGGACCGTTATAGTTACGGCCGCCGTTTACCGGGGCTTCAATTCAAACCTTCGAGTTACCTCTGAGCTCTCCTCTTAACCTTCCGGCACCGGGCAGGTGTCAGGCCATATACATCTTCTTGCGAATTAGCATAGCCATGTGTTTTTGGTAAACAGTCGCCTGGGCCTATTATCTGCGGCTCTTTCACAAGAGCGTCCTTTATCCCGAAGTTACAGGACCATTTTGCCTAGTTCCTTAACCATGAATCTCTCGAGCGCCTTAGTATTTTCTACCTGATCACGTGTGTCCGTTTACAGTACGGATGATCATTACCTGAAGCTTAGCAGGTTTTCTTGGCAGTCAGCTTACCTGCATTATCCGCGCAACCGAAGCATTGCGGTACTATCACCTTTCATCTCTACCGGCGTGCTTCACTACCGGTATCAAAGAATACGGGTTTCAACGTACTATTCCGTCAGTACGCAGCAGTGTCACCTCTGCGTCGCTGCATCGCAGTTATGATCAGTACAGGAATATTAACCTGTTTACCATCGGGATCGCCACTCGGCTTACCCTTAGGATCCGACTTACCCCCGGATGATTGACATTGCCGGGGAATCCTTGATCTTTCGGCGTGCGGGGTTCTCACCCGCATTATCGTTACTTATGCCTACATTTGCTTTTCCATCCGCTCCACAATACCTCACGGTACTGCTTCTATGCTGAATGGAATGCTCTCCTACCGATTGTATCATATACAATCCCATAGCTTCGGTTATATGCTTATGCCCGCGTATTATCCATGCAGGACCGCTCGACTAGTGAGCTGTTACGCACTCTTTAAATGAATGGCTGCTTCCAAGCCAACATCCTAGCTGTCTAAGCAGTCCCACCCCGTTTTTATTCCAACTTAGCATATAATTGGGGACCTTAGCTGATGGTCTGAGTTCTCCCTCTTTCGTCAACGGACCTTAGCACCCGCTGGCTCACTCCCTGTCTTCATGTTCTAGCATTCGGAGTTTGGCCGGATTTGATAGGCGGTGAAGCCCTCGCATCCAATCAGTAGCTCTACCTCTAGAACAAAACAACAGAGGCTGCACCTAAATGCATTTCGGAGAGTACGAGCTATTTCCCAGTTTGATTGGCCTTTCACCCCTACCCACAGGTCATCCGAAAACTTTTCAACGTTTACCGGTTCGGGCCTCCAGTTTGTGTTACCAAACCTTCACCCTGCCCATGGGTAGATCACTAAGGTTTCGCGTCTACCACCACCAACTTGACGCCCTATTCAGACTCGCTTTCGCTTCGGCTTACGTACCTGAAGTACTTAACCTCGCTGGTGATGAGTAACTCGTAGGCTCATTATGCAAAAGGCACGCCGTCACCGCACGAAGCGGCTCCGACAGCTTGTAGGCGTATGGGTTCAGGGACTATTTCACTCTTCTGTTCGAAGTGCTTTTCACCTTTCCCTCACGGTACTGGTTCACTATCGGTCTCTCGGGAGTATTTAGCCTTGCCGGATGGTCCCGGCGGATTCGGTCAGGATTACACGTGTCCCGACTTACTCAGGAGTCTGCTATGATTCATAAACTTGCATGTACGGGATTATCACCCTCTGTGATCACATTTTCCAAGGTGTTCCATTTCATTTATTTCATCAAACTTGCAGTCCTACTACCCCGTTAATGCCGAAACAATAACGGTTTGGGCTTTTCCCCGGTCGCTCGCCGCTACTGGGGGAATCACGTTTGTTTTCTTCTCCTGCAGGTACTTAGATGTTTCAGTTCCCTGCGTTTGCCTACCTTACGGTATAATATGTCTTCAACATATTGGGTTATCCCATTCGGAGATCTCCGCATCAAAGGTTATTTGCACCTAAACGGAGCTTTTCGCAGCTTATCACGTCCTTCATCGCCTCTGAGAGCCTAGGCATCCACCATACGCCCTTTATTATTTACTT
>NZ_LARE01000131.1:0-2002 GCF_000980245.1 Odoribacter sp. N15.MGS-14 | reverse complement strand
ATTCTTTTACAAATTCATCGAATACCTCCCAAAAACTTATCTTTACGTCTTCCTGGTCTTCACTTGTATCTTTCATCCGCAGGTTGAATGCGTCCTTTAGCTGTTGGGTAGTGGGCATGGCTTCCTGTACCTCAAATTCCTTGAACACGTTTTGAATTTCGGTATAGTATTTCAGCAGATCGGCATTGATTTCAGATGCACTTTGCTTTAGTTTGTTGGTACACCCGTTCTTCACTCGCTGCTTGTCAGCATCCCACTTGGCTACATCAATGCGGTAACCCGTTGTAAACTCAATGCGCTGACTTGCGTATATGACACGCATACGGATAGGCACGTTCTCCACGATTGGCACACCGTTCTTCTTCCGGCTTTCCAATGCAAAAATGATGTTTCGTTTGATATTCATAATTGGGTGTGTTTGAAATTCTACACCCAAATATACACCCAATATTTGGAATAGCAAAAGATATTCAGAAAGATTTAGATTTACTATGTACTCCAAATAGTGCTTGATTATTAATGATTTGCAATTTTATGATATTTCTTGAATATGTAGGTTCGAGAGCCTGTCTCTCCGCTGAACGTGCTGGACAGAAATGGTCAGCAAACGGACAAAAAGCTACAAATCAATGATTTGTGGCTTTTTTTATTGCCCGAAAGTCCTGCTTTCAAGACTTCAAAAGTACGGTAAAAGACAAAGTTTCGTTACTAAATCGTTACCTATTCCCTGCCGGACAAAAACGGTAACGAATTGTCCATAAATGACCTGATAATGACTATATTAGTCCATAGTCTGCATAACTCGAAAACGAGAGGTAAAAACTAATTTTGCAACTAAAAATTTTGAGTTATGAAATCGACATTCAAGGTTCTTTTTTATTTGAAGAAAGGTTCTGAAAAGAAAAACGGCGAGGTTATGATTATGGCACGCATCACCATAGACGGCAAACTTTGCCAGTTCAGTACGAAACAGAGCATCCAGCCCGACAACTGGAGCATTGCTGCGGGCAAAGCCAAAGGCAGGGATGCCGGGAGGATAAACGCCCTTTTGGACGACATACGTTCTTCCCTGAATACCATTTACCACGAAATGCAACGGCGTGACAACTACGTGACCGCCGAGAAAGTGAAAAACGAGTTTTTAGGTCATAGCGAGAGCCACGAAACAATCCTTTCATTGTTCCAAAAGCACAATGACGATGTGAAGCAGCTTGTGGGTATATCCAAGACGATAGCGACCTACCGCAAGTATGAAGTGACCCGCCGCCACCTCGCTGAATTTATCCAAAGCAAGTACAATGTATCGGACATATCCATAAAGGAGATAAGCCCGATGTTCATTACCGATTTTGAGTTGTATTTGCGTACCGCCTGCAAGTGCGGCTATAACACCACCGCCAAGTTCATGCAGTTCTTCAAGCGTATCATCATCATTGCCCGTAACAATGGCATACTGGTGGGCGACCCGTTCGCCAGCTACAAAATCCGGCTGGAGAAAGTGGACAGGGGTTATCTGACAGAGGACGAGATAAAAATCATCCTTAAAAAGAAAATGGTTTCCGAACGGCTGGAACACGTCAGGGACTTGTTCGTCTTTTCCTGTTTCTGCGGTTTGGCATACAGCGATGTCGCCAACTTGCGGCAGGAGAATATCCAAAAGTCCTTTGACGGCAACCTTTGGATAATCACCAAGCGGGTAAAGACCAACACGGACGTGAATGTCCCCCTGCTGGATATTCCCAAGATGATTTTGAAGAAGTACAAGGGCAAGTTGCCGGACGGGAAGATACTTCCCGTAATCAGCAATCAGAAGCTAAACGCCTACTTGAAAGAGATTGCCGATATATGCGGTATTAAAAAGAACCTGACATTCCACCTTGCCCGGCACACGTTCGCCACGACCACCACGCTGTCAAAGGGCGTACCCATTGAAACGGTGTCCAAGATGCTGGGACACACAAACATAGAAACTACGCAAATTTACGCCCGCATCACCAACAGC